>CAKUJL010000085.1 GCA_934661715.1 uncultured Oscillospiraceae bacterium
GGATGGCGTCTTTGACGCTCAATCCGTTGAGGAAGCCGGAGTTGACCATGATGCCGGTGTCGTCCTTGAGGGTGAACGCTTCCTTCGTAATGTCGCCGCCCTTGACGACCTCGACGATGGGAAGCGAAAATTTCGTCGCGAAGTCCCAGTCGCGCTGGTCGTGGCCCGGAACGCCCATGACGATGCCGGTGCCGTAGCCCATGAGCACGTAGTCCGAGACGAACATCGGAACGACCTTGCCGGTGGCCGGGTTTGTGACCTCGATGCCGTCGAGTCGGACGCCTGTTTTGTCGTGGTTCAGTTCGCCGCGCTCAAAATCGGACTTTCTGGCCGCCGCCTGCTGATAGGCCTCGACCTCATCCCAGTTGCGGATCAGCGGCTTCCACTTTTTAAGAAGCGGATGCTCGGGCGAAATAACGGTGTACGTCACGCCGAAGAGCGTATCGACACGGGTGGTGTAGACGGTGATATCGTCTTCGGTGTTGGTCTTGAAGGTGACCTCGGTGCCGGTGGAGCGGCCGATCCAGTTTTTCTGCTGGGTCTTGACGCGCTCGATATAGTCAAGGCCGTCCAGATCGTCAATGAGCCGGTCTGCGTATTTCGTGATGCGCAGCATCCACTGGCTCTTTTCCTTGCGGACGACCGGCGCGCCGCAGCGCTCGCACACGCCCTCGACGACCTCTTCGTTTGCCAGCACGCACTTGCAGCTCGTGCACCAGTTGACGGGCATCGTGGTCTTGTAGGCAAGGCCGTGCTTGTACATCTGAAGGAAGATCCACTGCGTCCACTTGTAGTACGCGGGGTCTGTCGTGTCGACGACGCGGTCCCAGTCGAAGCTGTAGCCGAGCATCTTGAGCTGGCGGGTAAAGTTTTCGATGTTCTTTTTCGTGACGATCGCCGGATGGATGTGGTTCTTGATGGCGAAGTTCTCGGTCGGCAGGCCGAACGCGTCAAAACCGATGGGGTTCAAGACGTTGTAGCCCTGCATCCGCTTCTTGCGGCAGATGATGTCCATCGCCGTAAAGGGCCGCGGATGGCCGACGTGAAGACCCGCCGCCGACGGATACGGGAACTCGATGAGGCCGTAGAACTTCGGTCTCGGATCGCCGGTGACGGCGGCATAGGGCTTCGTTTCTTCCCACTTTTTCTGCCATTTGGCTTCAATGGCTGCAAAATCGTATTTCATAACAGACTCCTTTGTCAGATTATTCACAATGATGCATTGGGCGGACAGAGTCGTCCGCCCCTACGAGGGGTGCATATTTACCGCAAGGGAACCACGAGAAGTGCGGCGCTCTCTATTCTGCAACAAAAACGCCCCTGACTGCAATGCAGTCAGGGGCGTGATTACGCGGTACCACCCTGCTTCGGCTGAATTTCAGCCCTCTGGACCTCTCACGCGGTCAGCCGTCCTTCCCTACTGAAGTAACCCGTTCAGGAAGGCCGCTCGGGAGGGAGCTTCGCGCCGCGTCTTACCTGCTTGCACCGGCCGCAGGCTCTCTGAAAGACGGTGGGCGTGCATTTTTCTCCGTCAAAGCGTTTCGTCGATATTCCTCAGCTATTGTACGCAGTTCAAAGGCTTTTGTCAAGCGTCGTGCGTAAGAATGGAGGAAAGATTCACGGTCTTTCCGTCCTGCCAGAGGCGCTCGAGGTCATAGAAGCTTCTCGTCTCGGCGGTGAACACGTGCACCACCACGCAGCCGAAGTCCATCAGCACCCACGTGCCGCCTCTATGGCCTTCGCGGTTCTGAAGCGGCTCTCCGGCCGCGTCCATCGCCTCTTCGACCGCGTCGCAGAGCGTTTTGACGTGGGTGTTGCTCGTCGCGGTGCAGATGAGGAAATAGTCCGCCAGCGTCGAAACATCCGTAATTTCGATCAGGCTGATGTCCTTTCCGAGCTTGCTGTCGAGTGCCTTCGCGGCAATGGCCGCAACTTCCTTTGCTGAAATCATGCGTTCCTTCCTTTCATTTACGGCGTTTCATACGGCGTTTCAAATATCTCGTCCGAATTCATCCAGTTGTCGTCCGGATTGATTTCTTCGGGGTTTTCCGGAAGCGGGTTTGCCGCATCCGTGCCGGGCTGCTCCGGATTCTCTGTCTCGTCCGGATTCTCTGTCTCGTCCGGGTTTTCTGTCTCGTCCGGGTTTTCTGTCTCGTCCGGATTTTCGGTATCTTCGGGATTTTCCGGCTCTTCCGGCGTCGTTTCCGAAACCGGCGCGGGCTTTTGATAGGAGTACGCCAGCTCCGGCGTGATAACGTTTACGGTATCGAGCGTCACGGGCGCGTCGTAGGGGTTAAACGACTCGTTTACGACCTGCACGAGTTTTCCTGCGTATAAGGGGTAATACGACACGCCGTTGATCATCGCGCCCTCGCCCTCGAGCGTATAGGTCTTCATCGCGTCAAAATCGCACTTCATGAGCGACTGCGCAAAATAGAGCATGTTGCCGACGGTGAGGTCGGTCGTGACATAGGTGCTGAAAACGTCTGCAAAGTCTTTGATCTTGCCGAGGCTGGACACGCTCAGCACCTTTTTTGCAAGCGCCCTTAAAAATTCCTGCTGGACCTTGGTCCTCTGGATATCCTGCGAGGCGTAGCCCTTGCGAAAGCGCACCAGCTCCATCGCCTTTTCGCCGTCGAGCGTCTGAAGTCCTGCCTTGAGATCGATGTGCAGGTTCTGCGACGGATCGTTATAGTACATATCCTGCGGCACGTCAAATTCCACGCCGCCGACCAGATCGACCGTCTCGCGGAAAGCCTCCAGATTCACCAGCACGTAGCCGTCAAGCTCAAAGCCCAGCATCGCGCCAAGCCGCTTGGAAAGCCGCGCCATACCGTCCGCGCCGCCGCCGGCGTACACGGAGTTGATCTTCATGATGCCGCCGTTTCCCGTCAGAACGACCGTATCGCGCGGGACGCTCATGAGCGCCACGGCCTGCGTTTCGGTATCGAGATGCGCGACGATGATCGTGTCCGTGCGGTAGCCGTCGTCGTCGGTGCCGCAGATCAGAATATTGTAGACGCCGTCTTTGTGGCTGGCGGGAAGCTCGATCTCTTCTTCCCATTCCTCACCCGTTTCCTCGTCGACCTTGGTAACGACGTGCTTGACGGTCGGCTTTTTGACCTCCGGCTCGGGTTCTTCCTCCACGACCGGCGTTTGCTCGAGCACAGGCTCTGCCTTTTTGGGCGGCTGAATGACGGCCTTGTAGATGCCGATGCCTGCCGCGATCAGCACAAGCAGCGCCAGAACGATGCCGATCGCGCCCTTCTGCCTGCCGGTCAGTCTTTTCTTTTCCCGCGGCGCTTCAAAATGGCCGCGGTGGGGTTCATGCTTCATTGCTGTTCCTTTCTGTCAGGAGAAAATCACGCGCGAAACTTGAGTCCTCGCACACGGCCGTGCCCTGCTCCTGCAAAAACGCGATCGTCCGATCAAGCGCCAGAAGCGTGCCTTCGTCGAGGTCCCGCTCTGCCGCCGCGCGAATCTCGTCGACGGTCGGATAGCTGCGGTTGGGCTCGATCATGTCGGCAAGATAGACGATCTTCTCGAGCTTCGTCATATCCGGCTTTCCCGTCGTGTGCCAGGCGATGGCGCTCGCCACTTCTTCGCATTCTCCAAAAAGCGCTCTGGCTGCCGCGGCTCCCGTCTTCGCGTGCAGAAGCTGCGGGTTCTGCCGTTCAAACTCCGTGAGCTGCACGCCCAGCTTTTCTGCCAGCGCCAGCTGCTGCGTTTTATTCAGCGCCTTCGTCACGTCGTGCAGGATACCGGCCCGCGCGGCCAAATTATCGTCGGCTCCGAACCGTTTTGCCATTTCCCTCGCCGTTTCGCACACGCCCTGCGCGTGCGGCACGCGGGACTTTTTGTGAAGAGACAGGCTCAGATCGCGCAGCTTTTCAAACGGCAGTTTCTTCGCGTCGAGCCCCGCGCCGTAAAGGCCGAGCGCTTCGATCTCACGCAGCACCGCCTCCGGAAGATACGGCCCCGCGATGCCGAAGAAGACGAGTCTTCGCACCTCGGTCGAGGAAATGTCAAAGCAGTCGTTTTGCAGAAGGACCGGCTTCTGTCCGAACGCCCGTTCCAGCGCCAGCGCCTGTTTTTCCAATGCCGCGCGGTTTTTTTCGTCCGCGTCGTAGCGCGAAAAACAGACGAGCCGGGCGCACGCTGCGATTTCCGCGGGACGGTACCAGTCCTGAAACGACAAAAACATATCCGTTCCCATCATCAAAAACAGATCGTCCTTCGGATATTGTGCCTTGAGTTCGCGCAGGGTATCCGCCGTATAGCTTTTTCCCTCGCGGCGCAGCTCCAAATCTAAAACCTCAAAGCCCGGAAGATCGGAAAACGCAAGCCTTGTGAGCCTGAGCCGCTCCTGTGCGGAGGCAGAGCCGCTGGCAAGCGCTTTGTGCGGCGGGACACTGGCCGGGATGACGAGCACCCTGTCAAGGCCCAGCTCCTCCCGGCATGCCAGCGCCGCCTTCACGTGGCCCAGATGCGGCGGGTTGAAGCTGCCGCCATAGACACCGATTTTCATAGATCAGCCTTCCTGCTGTTTTCTTCGTTCGATGGCCGCCTTGACCGCCGCCTCGTGGAAGTATTCCTTCTGCTGCTTGCGGCGCTCTTTGGCCTGCTGCTTGCGTCTGGTAATGCCGGCCTTGACGGGGTTATAGTTGCCGGAGACCTTTTTGGGGGCGGCGGCTTTTTTCTCGGCCTTCTTCTTTTCCTGCTGGACCTTTTCGGATTTGCGCCAGATGACGAACTTCGAGCCCACCACCTGAATGCCGTCTGCGCCCGTCGCTTCGCAAAGCGCGTCGGAGACCTCCCGCGGGGTCATCATCGCCGTCTCGAGCACGCGGCCCTTGACGAGCTCGTGAATGTCCAGAAGCTTTTCGGCCTCTGCCACCAGCGTCTCCGAGACGCCGCCCTTGCCGACGATGAGCGTCGTGTCGATCGTATTGGCCTGTGCGCGAAGCTCGGCCCGTTCTTTACTTGTCATGTTCTTACCTCATTCTATTCTAAAGTCCCTGCGTTTGCGTCTTCGGGCGGACAGAGGCGTCCGCCCCTACATGGGTGTTCCCTTTGTCTGGAAACGTCGGTCAGAAGCCGCGTCCGCCCCTACAAAGTTTTTTGCACTTCAAATTTCCGTTTCTTTCTGCATCTGCTGATATTTTCTGCAAAAATCCTGAAGCGCCCGCGCCCGGTGCGAAATGGCGTTTTTTTCGTCGCTTGAAAGCTGCGCGTAGGTTTTGTCCTTCTCCGGAAGATAGAACACCGGGTCATAGCCAAAGCCGTTTTCGCCGTGGGGCTGGAAAGCGATCGTGCCGGGGCACTCGCCGCGGGCGACGATCTTGCGTCCATCGGGCCAGAGACAGGTGATGACGCAGACGAATTTCGCCGTGCGCTTCTCTTCCGGCACGGTTTTCATGTTTTCGAGCAGAAACGCCGTGCGCTCTTTGTCCGAGCCTTTGCTGCCGTAGCGGGCGGAATACACGCCCGGTGCGCCGCCTAACGCGTCGACCATCAGACCCGAGTCGTCCGCCAATACGGGAAGACCGGAGGCCTTCATAACGGCCTGCGCCTTCAGAAACGAGTTTTCCTCAAACGTCGTGCCCGTTTCCTCGACGTCAATGTCGAGCCCGTATTCCGACTCGAGCGCGATCTCAAAGCCGAGCTGCGACAAAATCGCCGAGAGCTCGACGAGCTTATGCTGGTTCTTGCTTGCCAAAATGACCTTCATTTTTTCAACCTCAGATCAGCGCTTCCACGAAGCTGTGTGCGTCAAATTTCATCAGATCGTCCATCTGTTCGCCCACGCCGATGAACTTCACGGGGATGTTCAGCGTATGCGACACCGCGATAACGACGCCGCCCTTCGCCGTGCCGTCGAGCTTCGTTACGACCATGCCCGTCACACCGGCGATCTGGCTGAACTCTCTGGCCTGAATGAGGCCGTTCTGCCCCGTCGTGCCGTCCAGAACCAGAAGGACTTCCTTGCTGGCGTTCGGAAGCTCGCGGTCGATGATGCGCGAAATTTTGCCGAGCTCGTTCATAAGGTTCTGCTTGTTGTGAAGCCGCCCTGCCGTGTCGCAGATGATAACGTCCGAGCCTCTTGCCCGCGCCGCCGCGATGGCGTCAAAGAGCACCGCCGCGGGGTCCGCGCCCTCGTGCTGGCGGATGATGTCCACGTGCGCCCGGTTCGACCAGATCTCGAGCTGGTCTGCCGCCGCCGCGCGGAAGGTGTCGCCCGCGCACAAGAGCACTTTTTTCCCGCTCTCGCGTAGAAGGTTGGAGAGCTTTCCGATCGTCGTGGTTTTTCCCACGCCGTTGACGCCGATGACAAGGATGACAGAGGGCTTCGTGGAAAGATCGAGCTCTGTAGAGCCCGCGTCCATCATGCCCTCTAAGACCTCGCGCAGGGCAAGCTTCGCTTCGTCCACGGTCTTGATGTGCCGTTCGCGCACGATAGAGCGGAGCGAGTCCATCGCCTCTTCGGTCGTCTGCATGCCGAGGTCCGCCAGGATCAGGCTTTCTTCGAGATCGTCGTAAAAATCGTCGTCGAGCTCCGAGGCCGTAAAGACGCTCGAAATGGAGCTTGCGGTCTTGCTGAGTCCCTGCTTCAGTTTTTCAAAAAATCCCATATCGTTATCCCC
>CAKUJL010000086.1 GCA_934661715.1 uncultured Oscillospiraceae bacterium
GTCATCCGGAAATTCCATCTGCCAGCCGTCGACGATCTTCTGCTTGAAGATGCCGAACTCATAGCGGATGGAGAAGCCCGTGACCGGATAGCCCAGCCCGGAGGCGGAGTCCATATAGCACGCGGCGAGCCGCCCGAGACCGCCGTTTCCAAGCCCGGCGTCCGGGTCGAGGCAGCACAGATGCTCCAGTGAGAAGCCGTGCTCCTTCTGGACCTCGTCCGTGAGCTCGAGCAGCCCGAGGTTAAAGAGGTTGTTGCGCAGCGATGTGCCGACGAGAAATTCCATCGACATGTAATAGACCTGCTTGCGCTCTTTTTCGCGCGTCTCGGCCTGGAACGCACGCTGCTTGTCCTCCAGCATCCGCCGGACCGTCACGCACAGGGCGCGGTAGGCCTGCTTTTCCGTCGCCTCGCGCAGTTCGCAGCCGAACATGCGAAGGCAGGTTTCTTCCACTGCCTGATGCAGCATTTCTTTTGTCATACGCCGTCCCCCAATGCTTTGTGATAGAGCGCCATATAGTCGAGCGCACCCTTGCTCCAGCTGAAGTCCTGCGTCATATCGTGCCGGACCAGCTCCTTCCACTGCTCGGGAGAATCGTAGTAAAGCGCCAGCGCCCGGTCGATAGCGGCGAGGAAATCGTCTGCGTTGTAGCTCTGGAAGGTAAAGCCCCGGCCTTCACTTTCAGGCCCTTCGTAGGCAGGAACGGTGTCCTTGAGTCCGCCCGTCGCGTTGACGACCGGGATTGCGCCGAAGCGCATGGCCATCAGCTGCGAAAGGCCGCACGGCTCGGATTTCGACGGCATCAGGTACATGTCCGACGCCGCGTAGACCATGTTGGCAAGGTCTGCGCTGAAGCAGAGGTTGACGCTGACCTGATTCCGGAACCGGTCCTGAAGGCCGCGCAGGAACCACTCGTATTTTTCTTCGCCCGTTCCGATGACGACGAGCTGCACGCGCCGGGACATGAGCCGCTCCGCGATGTAGCACAGAAGATCGATGCCTTTGTGGCCGGCAAGCCGCGTGACCATTGCGAGCATCGCCGTGTCGCGGTCTTCGGGAAGGCCGAGCTCTTTTTGAAGGGCGAGCTTGTTTTTGAGCTTTCCTTCCTTGAAGGTTTTTTCGTTGTAGTGCGCGGCCAGACCCTCGGTCGTCATGGGGTTAAAGAGCTTGGTGTCGATGCCGTTGGTGATGCCGGTAAAATCGCCGCCGCGGCTCGAGAGCACCTGAGAAAGGCCGTGCGCGTAATACGGATACCGCAGCTCCTGGCAGTAGGTCTGCGAGACGGTCGAGACCTGATCGGCCGTGACGATGGCGGATTTCATGAGGTTCGTGCAGTCGTCAAAGCGCAGAATTTCGTCGCACTCGCGCGGCAGGCCGATGACGTCGTAGTTGAAGCTCAGGTTGGCCTTTCCCTGATACTCGACGTTGTGGATGGTAAAGACGCTTCGCACATTCGGAAAGCTCTCGTGATACTCGGTCTTGAGAAGCAGCGGCACCAGCGCCGTCTGCCAGTCGTGGCAGTGGATGACGTCAGGCTTTAATCCCACGAAGACCATCGCGGCCAGCGCGGCCTTGGAGAAATACGCGTACCGCTCACCGTCGTCCGCGCAGCCATAGACGCAGCCGCGGCAGAAATAGTGTTCGTTGTCGATGAAGTAAATTTTGAGCTTTTTCCGTCTGCTCTTGAGCCGGATGAGACCCACATACTCCCGCCGCCATGCAAGCGGCACGTCGAAGTAGCCCAAAAATTCCAGATCGTACTTGCCGGAATATTTGATGCGGTCGTAAAACGGCAGAAAGACGCTCACTTCATTGTTTTTGATCTCAGATAATGCCTGCGGCAGCGCCTGCAAGACATCGCCAAGGCCGCCCGTCTTTACAAACGGGGCGGCCTCGGAAGCAACCATTGCAATTTTCATACGGTAACTCCTTTGCTGATGTAAAGCGGATGCTCCGGCGTTCCCTGAAGCCGGGTATCCGGTTTGACGGTCACGTTCTTGTCGAGGATGACGTAGCGAAGCTGAGACCGGGCGCCGACCTTGCTTCCCTGCATCAGAACCGAGCTTTCGACCTCGCTGTCCTCGTCCAGATCGACCTCGCGGAAAATGACCGAATGGTTGGCCTTGCCGAAGATGTGGCAGCCGTCGGCGATCAGGCAGTCGGGGGCCTGTCCGTGCTCACCGAAGAGCGTCGGCACGGAGTCGCGGACCTTGGTGTAGATGGGAAGGCTGGTCCGGAACAGGCTGTGGCGCACGTCCTGATCAAGCAGGCGCAGATTGTTGACGTAGTATTCCTGCATGCTCTCGTTGAAAAGCGCGATATTCTGGAACGAGTACACGTTCACGGAGAGCTTTCCTTCGTTATACTGCGGCAGGACAAAGTCGCGCTCAAAATAGCACTTGCCGTGCGGCACGAGCTCGTGGATGACGTTCAGAAGCTTCTTGCGCTCGATGACGAACATGCTCATGCCGGAGAGATAATCGGCCGGAGCGCAGTAGTCGACTGCGAGGTCAGCGACCTTTCCGCTCTCGTCGACCTTCACAGCCAGCGTCTGCGTGCGCTTGCCGTCGCACCGGCCTGCCTTTGCAACGACCGTCAGATCGCAGCCGGAAGCGACGTGTGCGTCGACGACCTTGGCAAAGTCAATTGCGCAGAGGACCGTCGTGTCGGACAAGATGACGTAGTCCGCGTCGCTGCGCTCCAATACGGGAAGCGCCGTCTGCAAAGCCTCGAGCTTTCCGCGGTAAGCGCCGGTGTGGCCCGTGGCGTAGGGCGGGAGGAACCGGACGTTTTCGCCCAGATGCAGATCCCAGTCTTCGCAGTTTGCCAGATGGTCCATCAGGGACTGGTAGTTGTATTTCGTGATGATGCCGATGTTGCGGATGCCGGAATTGCTCATGTTGGAGAGCACAAAGTCGATCTGCCGGTAGCGTCCGCCGAACGGGATCGAGCCCGAGGTACGCTCCCAGGTCAGATCCCCCATTTTGCTGTCGTAGATGTTCGAGAAAATGATGCCCATTGCTTCCATGTTCGCGTCCCCCTCTCTTTAGACGATGGCGCCGGGTTCGATGACCGTGCCTTCGGAAATTTCCTTCTCCTTGCCGACGACGCTGATCTTGCGCTCGCCGTTTTCCACATCGCCGCCGATCTTTGCGCCCGCGCGGATGATGCAGCCCTCGGCGATGATCGCGTTGCGGATGGAAGCGCCGTTTTCAATGACGACGTCGGGCATGATGACGCTGTCGATGATCTCCGCGCCCTTGCCGACGGTGCAGCCGGTCGAGATGACCGAGTGGTCGATCAGGCCGTAAATTTCGCAGCCGTCTGCCACGAAGCTCTCGTGGAGCTCTGCCGATTTTGCGATGTAGCTGGCGGGCTTGGTCGTGTTTCGGGCGTAAATTTTGTGACCCTCGGTGCCGTAAATGTCAAAGGCCGGGTGCTTACCGAGCAGATCCATGTTCGCTTCCCAGAGGCTCGAAATGGTGCCGACGTCCTTCCAGTAGCCGTCGAACTGGTAGGCAAAGAGCCGGTGGCCGGAGGAAAGGAGCGCCGGAATGATGTTCTTGCCGAAGTCATTTTCGCTGGTGGGGTCTGCCTCGTCGGCCTCCAGGAATTCTTTCAGGACGCTCCACTTGAAGATGTAGATGCCCATCGACGCGTTCGTGGACTTCGGGACCTTCGGCTTTTCTTCAAACTCGTAAATAGAGCCGTCTTCTCTCGTGTTCATGATGCCGAAGCGGGACGCTTCCTTTAAGGGAACATCGCGCACGGCGATGGTGCAGTCAGAGTCCATGCTCTCGTGGAACTTCAGCATCGCGGCGTAGTCCATCTTGTAGATATGGTCGCCCGAGAGAATCAGGACGTTGTCTGGGTTATAGCGCTGGATGAAGCCGATGTTCTGGTAGATAGCGTTGGCCGTGCCCTTATACCACTCGGAGTTTTTGCTCTTGGCGTAGGGAGGCAGGACCTGCACGCCGCCGTGCGAGGAGTTCAGGCCCCACGGCTGGCCGTTGCCGATATATTCGTTCAGCTCCAGCGGCTGATACTGCGTCAGAATGCCGACGGTATCGATCTTGGAGTTGACACAGTTGGACAGCGGGAAATCGATGATCCGGTACTTTCCGCCGAAGGGGACGGCGGGCTTTGCTGTGTTCTCCGTCAAGACCATCAGGCGGCTTCCCTGACCGCCCGCCAGCAGCATGGCGACACAACGCTTTTTCTGAAATTGCATACCTTGGTTCCTCCTGTTCCGTTTACGGTTTCATTTGGTTACGCTGATATCGGTAAAAGCAGACGCTCATCGGCGGCACGCGGAAAAGACCGCTCTGCGCCTGATTGTGAGACGGCACGCGCTCGGTGTGGACGATCTCGGGGGTAAAGCCGTAGCCGCCGAATTCTTCGTCGTCGGTGTTGAGAACCGGGATGTACCAGCCGCGCTTCGGAAGGCCGAGACGGTAGTCTTCGCGCAGCACGGGGCAGAAATTGCACACGACGATAAGCTCTTTTCCCTTGCGGCTCTTGCGGCGGAAGGCGATGACAGAGCGGTCGCGGTCGTCGGGCTCGATCCACTCGTAGCCGCCCCAGTCGGAGTCGTTTTCCCAGAGCTCGCGGTTTTTGAGATAGAAGTGGTTGAGCGTTTTGACAAAGTGCTGCATCTTCTGATGCTTTTCATACCCGAGCAGCAGCCAGTCGAGGCCCTGCTTGAAGTTCCACTCGATGAACTGGGCGAATTCGCTGCCCATGAAGTTGAGCTTCTTTCCGGGGTGCGCCATCTGATAGGCGTATAGTACACGAAGATTGTTGAATTTGTCGTCGTAATTGCCGGGCATTTTCCCGATCAGAGAGCATTTTCCGTGCACGACCTCGTCGTGGCTGAGCGGCAGGATAAAATTCTCGGAAAACGCGTAGGTCATGGAAAACGTCAGCGCGTTGTGGTCGCCCTTGCGGTACAGGGGATCGAGGGACATGTACTGGAGCATATCGTTCATCCAGCCCATGTTCCACTTGAAGAGGAAGCCCAGTCCGCCGTCGTAGTCGGGCTTGGTGATGAGCGGGAACGCGGTCGATTCCTCGGCGATCATCATGACGCTGGGGTCGGCGGCGAACGCCGCGGCGTTGAGCTGGCGCAAGAAGTCGATGGCCTCTAAATTTTCGCGCCCGCCGAAGCGGTTCGGCTTGAAGTTCGGGCGGTTATAGTCGAGATAGAGCATCGATGCAACAGCGTCGACACGGATGCCGTCCGCGTGGAACTGCGTGATCCAGTAGCAGGCGTTGGAGATGAGGAAGGAGCGGACCTCGGGCTTGCCGTAGTCGTAAATGCGGGTCGTCCAGTCGGGGTGCTCGTTCATCGTGGGGTCGGAGAGCTCATAGCAGCACGTGCCGTCGAACTCAAAAAGTCCGTTTTCATCCTTCGGGAAGTGCGCGGGCACCCAGTCGAAAATCACGCCGATGCCGGCCTCGTGCGCCTTGTCGATGAAGTACTTCAGATCCGCAGGCGAACCGTAGCGGTGTGTGGGCGCGTAGTAGCAGGTGATCTGGTAGCCCCACGACGGATCGTAGGGATACTCCATCACGGGAAGAAGCTCCACGTGCGTGTAGCCCATGTCGCGCACATACGGGATGAGGTCGTCCGCCAGCTCCCGGTAGGAAAGATAGGAGCCGTCGTCCTTCCGCTTCCACGAGCCTGCGTGTACCTCGTAGATGTTGACGGGGCGGTTCAGGACGTTTTCGCGCTTGCGGCGGGCTCTGTAGAGCGCATCGTGCCAGACGAAATCGCTTGAATCATCAATGACGCTTGCCGTGTCGGGGAGAATCCCGCAGCGGTTTGCGTAGGGGTCGGTCTTATAGATCGTTCTGCCGTCGGCGGTTTTGACGCAGAGCTTATAGCGCTGGCCGGGCTGCGCGAATTTGGAAAAAGCCTCCCACACGCCGTTTCCCACGGGCTTCATCGGAAGATCTTCCTCGTTCCAGAAGTTGAAGTCTCCCGTCACGCGAACCGACGCGGCTCTCGGCGCCCAGGTGCGGAAGAGAAAACCGCTTTCCCCATCGCGCGTCTCGGCGTGACAGCCAAGATAGTTGTAGGCATCGGACACGCCGGTTGTGTGAAACTGCTCTAAAAACGTTTGAAACTGCTGCATAGGCTGACCTCTTTCTTTTTCGCTGCGGAACCTGGGTGTATCCGAAATCCGACGGTGCGTTCGGCGGGTTGCGGTTACACCCTTTATAAACATAAACAGCCAATCCCCTCCCGGGGACCGGCTGCATCAAAAGCACATAAAAAGACCTGCTTGTCCAAGGCCGAACGAGCCCCGGACGCACGCTGCGCACGCGCCCTGTGATGCTCCGGTATTCCATCTCGGAAACGCAAACCGCTGCATCTGCCGTCCTCCCTGCTGCCAATGGTTCTTGGTAAGATTTTACCACATTTCTTCCCGCTTCGCAAGCAGAAAAAAGCTCCAAAGCTTTGTCGTAATTGCCAGTTGACTTTTGCGCGGCCTCGCAGAGTTTCGCGTCCGCAGACGCGAAATAAAGTGGAAATCCATTTTATCCGGCGGCTCTGCCGACCGGAAAAATACTTCTCGCCTCGCAAGTGTGGAATTTTGCCCCAT
>CAKUJL010000087.1 GCA_934661715.1 uncultured Oscillospiraceae bacterium
CACGTGAGCTCCCTTTTATACTCCCGCTGCAAAATCTCCATGACCTGAAGGCCGTTATAGACCGGCATTTCAATGTCCAGAAACACGATATCCGGCTGAAGCCGCAGCACCTCGCGCACCGTCTCATCGCCGCGCGTGGCCTCGCCGACGATCTCGAGCGGCAGATTGTGCTTTTCGATAAAATAGCGGATGATCTCGCTCGAAGCGTGTTCATCGTCCGCCAGTAAAACCCGTTTCATCGGACACTCTCCTCTCTCTGGGAATGGTTAAGGTGACGGTCGTTCCGTCCGCGCCGGACTGCGCGTCATAGCGGCACTGACGGCCGTATAACACATCCAGCTTTCGCATGACCATCGCCGTTCCGTGCGCGGCGTTTCCGCTTGAGGCCAGCGCGCGAAGAGAAGAAAGCTTCTCTTCCTCCATCCCGCAGCCGTTGTCGCGGACGGTGAAGGTCAGGTCAAGCGCACTGGCCTGCGCCGAAATTTCGACGCGCATCTCCTCCGCAGACCCCGAAAACGCGTGCTTGAAGCAGTTTTCGACGATCGGCTGGAGAAAGTTCAGCGGAACCATCTCGCCCAGCAGCGCCTCGTCGACATGGTACGCGACCGTGAGTCTTCCTGTAAAGCGCATTTTCTGAAGCGCGGTGTAGTTTTTGAGGTAGTCCAGCTCCTTTTTGAGCGGCGTAAAATAGCTGTTCGTGCGCAGCGTGTACTGAAGCATCTGCGAAAGATGGCCGATAGCGCTGTAGGTCTGCTCGGCGCCTTCGCGGATGGCGGAGCTCATGATCATGTTGAGCGTGTTGAAAAGAAAATGCTGGTTAATCTGCAAATTGGCCGCCTGCGACTGGCTGGTCCGAAGCGAGCTCTGAAGCATCGCCTCGCGCTGCTGCTTATCGGAAAGCGCCTGACGGCTCGACTGTAAATCGTCCTCGACGCTCAGGTACTGGTACGTTTCGCAGATGCGATCGGCAAGCTGGCCCATCATCTGCAAAATGCCGGTGACGGTGCTGTGCGGCACGTTATAGGGAAGATTCTCCGCCTGCCGGACGGGAGACTCCGTGCGCACGTGTCCGGCCCGCAGCGTACCGATGGGAAGACCCTCGCAGACGATCGTCTGCACATAGACAGACAGTCCATACGGACAGACGAACGCCGAGGGCTCGGTGTAGTGCGGCGACTGGTAAACGTCCTTTTCCCGGTACAAACAGCAGGCCGCCTCGTCGCGTTCAATGTCGCAGCAGCCGCGGCAGAAGGCCGGATACGCGCCGTTTCGGTAGACGAGCCTGCCTTCCATGTCGCGGATGGAAATGGGCAGCAGCAGCGGCGTCAGCATCTCCCCGTCCAGAAGCGAGACAGCTCTTCGCAGCAGCTCTCCGGACGGCGCGGCGGGCTTTTCCCCCGGCGCCTTTTCCTTTCTCACAGGAGCGGACGCGTCGACACGGGCCGGAACGGAGACCAGGAGCTTGACGATGTCCTCTTCTCCGTCGTTGATCGCCTCGTGCGATGTTCCGGCGGGGATGTGATACGTTGCGCCGGGCTCGAGCGGTTTTTCCACGCCGCCGAGCTTCTGCCGTCCGTGGCCGCTGATGATATACATGAACTGCTCGTCGCCGCTGTGGATGTGCCGCGGCTGGACTGCGCCCGCGTTCATGCGGCTCAGACCGATGTGCATCGAATCGCGCGAGCCCTCCTCCGGCTCATACAGCCAGTCGATCGAGCCCCAGTCAAGCTCCTGCCGTTTTCCCATAGATACGACCTCCGAACGTTTTTTCTATTTTACAACACATTTCGAAAAAGCGCAAACGGGCGGCATGGATTCCCATGCCGCCCGCCTGCGTGAAAGATTTTTTATGAAGGGATAGAAGAATAAGAAGGAATTAAATTGACTGACTGGCAGGTTATAACTTATAACACTTGCTTTCGTAACGCACTGGCGCGGGAGCGCCCTCGGCTTCCCCTGGGGGAAGCTGTCACGGCGTAAGCCGTGACTTGCCCCACATCATACCGGGGGGGATGTCGGGCGCACATTCCCTATGCGCCCGGCTGATGAGGGACAGGGAGCACGATCGTACTGCGAAGCATATGGTAACTGCTCCTCGACCCTCATCCGTCTGCCTCCACTGCGTTCCGGCATCCACCTTCCCCCAGGGGAAGGCATTTGGGTGCGCCGTCTCTGTTAGCGTTTCATGTAAAGCTTTAGATATTGCAATTTACCAGTTTATTTGGAGATCCACTTGTCGGCGAACATGGGATACTGCTCGGCCTTGGCGGTGACGGCGGCCTTGACGTCGGCGAGAACTGCCGGGTCGTTGGCGTGCTTGAGGGCCTTGGCAAGAAGCTGCGCCGTTTCGCGCATGTCGTCTTCGTTAAAGCCTCTGGTGGTAAGCGCCGGGCTTCCGATGCGGATGCCGCTTGCGAGGTTCGCGGGCAGCGGATCAAACGGGATCATGTTCTTGTTGGTGACGATGTTCACCGAGTGCAGAACATCCTCTGCCATACGGCCATTTTCGATCAGGCCGCGCACATCGACGAGCACCAGATGGGTCTCCGTGCCGCCGGAGACGAGGCGCAGGCCGCACTTTTTGAGTTCGTCTGCCAGCGCGACCGCGTTCTTCGCGACCTGCTGCTGATAGGCCTTGTACTCGGGGCTCAGGCACTCCTTAAAGAGAACCGCACGCGACGCGATCATGTCCATCTTCGGTGCGCCCTGCATGCCGGGGAAGACGGCGGCGTCAATTTTCTTGCCGAGCTCTTCCTTGCACATGATGATGCCGCAGCCGCGCGGTCCGCGGAAGGTCTTGTGGGTCGAGGTGGTGACGACGTCGCAGTAGGGAACCGGGGACGGAATGACGCCGCCTGCAATCAGGCCGACCGGATGGGCGATGTCCGCCATCAGATACGCGCCGACTTCCTTTGCGATCTCGCCGAAGCGCTTGTAGTCGACCGTGCGGGGATAAGAGGACGTGCCGCAGATGATCATTCTGGGCTTGTGCTCCCTGGCAAGGCGCTCGACCTGGTCCATGTCGATGGTCTCGGTCTCGGGGTTCAGGCCGTACTGCACAACATTGTACATTTTGCCGCTGTAGTGGAACTTTGCGCCGTGGCTCAAATGGCCGCCCTGGTTGAGCTCCATGGAAAGAATGGTGTCGCCCGGCTGGAGAAGGGCACGAAGGACAGCGACGTTTGCAAGCGTCGAGCTCATGCTCTGAATGTTCACATACTCGCAGCCGAAAACCTGCTTGCAGCGATCGATCGCGATGTGCTCGATCTGGTCAGCCAGCTCGCAGCCACCGGCGAAGCGGCGGCCGGGGTAACCTTCGGCGTTCTTGTTGGCCCAGACGGTGCCTTCCATGCCGACGGACAGCGGGGAGGCGTAGTTTTCAGAAGCGATCAGGCACAGCGTGTGCAGCTGGCGCTGTTCTTCCTCGATGGTGAGGTTTGCGATTTCCGGGTCAAATTTTTTGATGAGCTCGAAGCTTCCATCCATATACATGGTGAATTCCTCCTGCAATTTTTTATCTTGTAAACCAAGCATATACCGAACAGTTCTAAGAATCTAGGAACAAATCCGGACAATTATTCTCCGAATCCGTCAATCCTCCAGCGCGGTCTTTTCGGGGTCGAGCTCGCCTTCGGTGCGGGCAACCCACGCGGCGGTGGCAAGGTCGCCGATGATGTTCATGGAGGTACGCGGCATGTCGATGAGCTTGTCAACGCCCGCGACGATCGCGACGCCCTCGAGCGGCATACCGACGGAGGAGAGCACGACGGAGATCATGATGATGCTCGCGCCGGCGACGCCAGCGGTGCCGATGGAAGCGAGAACGGCGGTCAGAATGATGGTCAGCTGCTGGGTGAGCGAGAGGTCAATGCCAAACAGGTGCGCGACGAAGATCGCCGTGACGCCCTGATACAGAGCGCTGCCGTCCATGTTGACCGTTGCGCCGAGGGGCAGAACGAAGCTGCGGATGGGACGGGAGACGCCGAGCTCCTTACCGGCCTGAAGGGTATAGGGAAGCGTTGCGTTGGAAGAGCAGGTCGAGAACGAGAACACGATCGGCTCCCAGATCTTCTTGATGAACGCGAGGGGCTTATCCTTGACCATGAAGCGGATGGCCGGGAAATAGACGAGCAGAATGTGGCACGCGAAGCCCGCGTAGACCACGAGCACGAAGCTCAGAAGCGGCAGCAGAACGTCGAGGCCGTTGGTCGCCAGAACCGGGCAGATGAGCGCGAACACGCCGATGGGGGTGAACTTCATGATGGCGTTGGTGATCGTGAGCATCAGATCGTTGAGCGAGCGAAGAAGCGTCTCCACGGGCTTGGCCTTCTCGCCGAGCATCGTGATGCCCGCGCCAAAGACGAGCGCGAAGAAGATGATCTGAAGGGTGTTGCCTTCACCGAGCGCCGCAAAGGGGTTCGAGGGGACGATGTTGACAATGGTGTCGATGATCGAAGGGGCTTCCGCCGCCGTCACTTCGACATTGGAGGCCAGGTTCAGACCCGCGCCGACGTTCGTGACGTTTGCCAGCACAACGCCGATGGTGATGGCCAGCGTCGTGGTGACCATGAAGAAGGCCATCGTCTTACCGCCGATGCGTCCAAACTTTTTGATGTCACCGAGCTCACACGCGCCGACGGCGATGGAGCAGAAGACCAGCGGAACAATGATCATCTTGATGGCGTTGAGATAGAGCGTGCCGAAGGGCTTGATCCACTTCGTTGCGATGTCCGGCGCACCCTGCAGAGCAATGCCTACGACAATGCCGAGCGCGAGAGCCAGCAGAACGATCGCGGAAAAACTGAGTTTCTTTTTCTCTTTCATGTTTTCTTCCTCCTGCTTTCGTGTGGGGTTTGTTTGATTGCAAATCCATTATAGTATACACGCCATATAAAATCATTGCACAAGATGATATGATTATTGCACAATTTCGTCGTTTTCCGCCGCCGCTTTTCCGGTGCGAATTCGTTGGAAACTGTAGAAATTTCACATATTCACCATCAAGAGCCGCTAAATTTCCGTCGTTTTCGCAAAAATCCAAATTTCCCCTGTCCCGCGTTTGACATATCAGGTGTGATATGGATATCGCGCGCTTGCACGCAGGCACACAATATGGTATCATAGCCGCAGAACCCGGCCGCTCTTTTTTGCAATGATTTTTCTGAGGTGATCGCATGGAACTGCGTGTTTTACGATACTTTCTCGCGGTGGCGCGGGAGGAAAACATCACGAAAGCGGCAGCGCTGCTGCACGTGACGCAGCCGACGCTTTCACGGCAGCTGATGCAGCTGGAGCAGGAGCTCGGCGTCACGCTCTTTCGCCGCAGCCAGTACCGCATCATTCTGACCGAGGACGGGATGCTTCTGCGCCGGCGTGCGCAGGAGATTGTCGAGCTGGCCGACAAGGCGGCGCGGGAGCTGCATCACTGCGAGGAAAGCCTGACCGGCGAGATCGCCATCGGCTGCGGCGAGTCCGTGGGCATGACCTTTCTTTCCCGGCACATCCGCGCCTTTCGTGCGCTCCATCCGCAGGTGCAGTTCCGCATCTACAGTGCCAACGCCGACGATGTGAAAGAGCGCATCGAAAAGGGACTTCTCGACATGGGCCTTCTGACCGAGCCCGTGGACATCGGACGGTATGCGTTTTTGCGCATGCCGCAGAAGGACCGCTGGGGCGTTCTCGTGCCGAAGGAGCATCCGCTGGCGCAGAAGGAAGGCGTCACACCGGCTGATCTGACCGGTCTGCCGCTTCTCATGAGCAGCCGGGAGCTGGTGCGCAGTGAGCTTGCCGCGTGGTTCGGCGCGGCGTATGAGAACATTGAGGTCGCCGCGACCTACAATCTCGTCATCAACGCCGCCAACATGGTCAAAAACGGCGTCGGCGCGGCGCTGTGCTTCGATCTGGACAATATTTCGGACGCATTGACCTTCGTGCCGCTGCTTCCGAAGCTCGAAAGCGGGACCGTGCTGGCCTGGAAAAAAGAGCAGGTCTGCTCTGCCGCCGCCGCAGCTTTCCTGCGTGATATCAAAAATACACCGTGAGCATTTCTGCCGCAGCAAAACAGGCATTCGACATATGCCGCAAAACGCGTTACAATGCAGGCATCGGGCAGATGTCTGCATTATCACCAAAGGAGCTGAGGCTATGACGCGGCAGGAGCTCATGGAGCGCTATCCCCTTTCCGCTTCCGTTCTGGCGGAGTACGACAGCTGGGACTTCTGCCGTGAGCCCGGCACGGAATACACGCCCGGCGATGTCGAGCGGCTGAGCCTTCTTCTGACGCTTTTGGACATCGGCTTTACCGCGCAGGAGGCGAAGGCTTACATGCGTTCGGCTTTGCAGGAGCCGGACTACACGCGCCCGCGGCTCAGGCTTCTGGAGGAAAAACGCGCCGCGCTTCTGGACGAGATCCACCAGCGCGAACAAAAGCTTCAGCGGCTCGACTATCTGCGATATGAACTACAAAAAGCAAACGGAGCGTCTGATTTATGATCCTACAGGAAACCTACACCCTCTCTAACGGCGTGCGCATTCCCAAGCTGGGCCTCGG
>CAKUJL010000088.1 GCA_934661715.1 uncultured Oscillospiraceae bacterium
TGCTCTCCGCTGACGACACCGCGATCTACGCCGCTTACAACGCGGGCAACGTCGACATGATCGACACCGTCCCCAACGACGAGATCCAGACCCTGCTCGACAACCCCGAGTTCTACATTGTCGACAACCTCGGCACCTACTACGCCGCGTTCAACTGCAAGTCCTCCCTGTTTGACGGCAAGACCCCGGAGCAGGCTGCCTGCATGCGCGAAGCGTTCTCGCTGCTGATCGACCGCGACTACATCGTTGAGAACGTCGGCCAGTCCGGCCAGGTTCCCGCGAACTCCTTCATTCCGCTTGGCATGGCTGACGGCAATGGCGGCGTGTTCAAGACCGACGTTGAGAACGAAGGCTACTTCGATGTCTACGGCATCAACAACAACTACGACGAGACCGTCGAAGAAGCCCGCACGCTTCTGAAGGCTGCCGGCTACAAGTTCGGCGACGACGGAATGCTCTCCGCTGAGACCCCGATCTCCGTCGAGTATCTGACCAACAACGGCACGGGCCACATTGCTGTCGCGGAAGCGATGCAGCAGGACCTGAGCGTTCTTGGCATCGAGATGACCATCCAGGCACAGGACTGGAACGTCTTCCTCGAGGAGCGCAAGAACGGCAACTTCGACTTCTGCCGTGAAGGCTGGCTTGCCGACTTCAACGATCCCATCAACATGCTCGAGATGTGGATCACCGACTCCGGCAACAACGACTGCCAGTATGGCCGCGTTGGCTAATATGTAAAAAAATCACCCGGCTTCGGCCGGGTGATTTTTTTTACTCGGGCGAGGCAGGTTTTGCGGTTGCATTTGGCGCGAAAGCTGGTATAATAGTGCGCGAATATTTGCTTCTGCTTTGATGGGAGAAAGAGAGAATGAAGAAGGGTTCAAAAATACTGCTGATCGTGCTGGCGGCGCTGGTGCTTCTGGCGGGAGCCGGTGCGTTTGCGCTTTTAAGGCTCGATACGCGGGCAAAGAAGACCCATGCGGCGCTGGCAGAGGCGCTTTCCGCGCGGGAAGCATGGCTCAGCGATACGAAGGTGCGTTTGACGGAAAACGGCGCGGAAATCGGGACATATACGCTGCCAGAGCTCGGCCTTGCGGAAAACGCGAAGCAGGCGCTCAAGGCTGGCCTTTCGCAGACGGATCTGCTGCCGGAGGCGGATTTTGAGGCGCTGGGGCTTCTTGACCGGCTGCGCTGGCTGAAGGATTCTCACGATACGGCGCCGGATGTGACGCTCGATCTGACCGCGCTCGATGCGGCCAAGCCCGAACAGGACGCGAACGCGACCTCCCGCGAGGCCCCGCAGGACGCGCACGTTTCACTGGAGAACGGGAAATTTACAGTCGTCGAAGCCGTTCCCGGCAATACGCTCAAAGAAGGCGCGGTTCTGGAAGCGATCTCGAACGCGCTCGAGGGCGTCACCGACGCCGGACAGGCTCCGGAGATTATTGACGCCGAGCTCACCGCCGTCGACTGCTACAAAGCGCCCGAAATTACGACCGAAAACACGGAATTTGACATCGAAGCGGCATTTTCTGACGAGCTCCACGGCTTCTTGCTGACCGTGAACTTCCAGAAGGCCGCGCCGCAGCTTTCCTTCGACGAGCCGTCGCAGAAAATTTCGCAGCAGCAGGCGCAGGCGCTTTTGACGCTGGAAGCGGACGGCACGGTTGCGGTCGATGCCGACGCGGTGCGTGCGCTCGTGGACAGCTGGGCGGAGGCTTACGACATTCCGTACACGAAGTATCAGTTCAAATCCGAGGTCGACGGCTACGTTCCCATTCAGTTTCTGGACGTAAGCTACGAAGTTGACCGCGAGGCCTTGACGAAAGAGATTTGTGAGCGGCTGCGGACGCTCGACGCGGGAGAATTGGAGCCCTCCATCGTCTGCTGGCGAAACGGCGAACCGTTCGATATCAAAGACACGTACATCGAGGTCGACATTACGAACCAGAAGATGACGTTCTACAAGGACGGCGAACGCATCGCCTTTACCGACGTCGTCACCGGCCTTCCCGATGGCCACCCGACGATCACGGGTCTTTACTACACGTACTACAAAACGACCGACATCTGGCTCGACGGGTCGGACTATCACGTCTTCGTCAAATACTGGGTCAGCATCACCGACCTCTATGGGCTGCACGACGCGTCGTGGCGCTCGAATTTCGGCGGCGACATTTATCTCTACGGCGGCTCGCACGGCTGCGTCAACACGCCGGAGGAAGCGATGAAAACGATCTACGACAACGTCACCGACGGCATCCCGATTATCAGCTACCACCACGAGCGGCCCGTGCAGGAGGACGCAGGTGATATTAGCGAAACTGATAGCAGCGTTAATTCCCAGTAATTTTTCTTATGAAAAACGCGAAGCACCCGGCTCGGGCGCTTCGCGTTTTCTGTGGAAATTTCCCCGTTGCAGGGTTTCAATTCGTCTGGTATACTATTGTTCAGAGAAAATGAGACGATTGCGGAAAAATGGAACAAAAACTTACGATTTTGGAGGAATTCCATCATGCGCGAAAACTTTGATGTTGTGATTCTCGGCTGCGGCGAGGCCGGTATCTTTGCCGCCTACGAGCTGGAAAAATTAAACCCCGGCCTGAAGCTTCTGGCCATCGATCAGGGCCCCGACATTTACCACCGCAGCTGTCCGATCGTCTCGGGCAAGGTGCGCGAGTGCATCCACTGTAAGGTCTGCCACACGATGTGCGGCTTCGGCGGCGCGGGCGCGTTCTCCGACGGCAAGTTCAATTTTACGACGGCCTTCGGCGGCTGGCTGACGGACTTTATCGATCCGCGCACGGTCATGGAGCTCATCGAGTACGTCGACGCCATCAACGTCGCGCACGGGGCAACGGAGGAGGTTTACTCGACGGAAACGCTTGAAGCCAGGGCGCTGGCCAGACGGGCTTTGGCGTATGATCTGCATTTGCTGCAGGCCAGATGCAAGCACCTCGGCACCGAGAAAAACCTGATGATCCTCCAGAATATTTACGAAGACCTCAAGGAAAAGCTCGAGTTCCGCTTCAATACCGCCGCCGAGACGATCGAAAAGGCTGACGGCGGGTATCTGGTCGAACTCAAGGACGGCGGCGAAATTTTCTGCAAATACCTCCTTGCGGCCCCCGGCAGAAGCGGCGCGGAGTGGTTCTCGGACGTTTGCAAGAACCTCGGGCTGCACCTCATTAACAATCAGGTCGACGTCGGCGTGCGTGTCGAGCTTCCGGCGACGGTCTTTGAGCACATCACGAACGTCGTGTATGAATCGAAGCTCATTTACCGGACCAAGCAGTACGGCGATCAGGTGCGCACGTTCTGCATGAACCCCTACGGCCACGTCGTCGCGGAGAACGTCGAGGGCATCAACACCGTCAACGGCCACTCTTACGCGGACCCCGCCCTTCGGAGCGAAAACACGAACTTCGCCCTTCTCGTCTCGAACCGGTTCACGCAGCCGTTCAACGAGCCCTACCGCTACGGCAAGCACATCGCGTCGCTTTCGAACCTGCTGGCAGGCGGCGTTCTCGTGCAGAGATTTGGCGATCTGGTCGACGGCAAGCGCACCAACGAGCACCGCATGAGCCAGTCCTTCGTCCGCCCGACGCTCACCGCGGCGGTTCCGGGAGACCTGTCCCTGACGCTTCCGAAGCGGCAGCTGGACAACATCATCGAAATGATCTACCAGCTCGACAAGATCGCGCCGGGCACCGCGAACTACGACACGCTGCTTTACGGCGCGGAGGTCAAGTTCTACTCGGCCAGACTCGAGCTGGACGCGAATCTGGAAACGAAGCTCCCCGGCTTCTTCGCCGCCGGAGACGGCGCAGGCGTGACAAGAGGTCTCGCGCAGGCCGGAGCCTCCGGCGTGCAGGCAGCGAGAGCCATCAGCGAAAGACTTAAATAAAACAAGGAGCGGCAGCTTTGCTGCCGCTCCTTTTGCTTAGATTTGAAATGTCCGCCGCACCCTTGCCTTCCCCCAGGGGAAGGCAAGGGTGCGGCAAAAGTCGAAACAGATATCAGCCCTTGACCGCCTGAACGAACGCGGCTTTATCGGGGGCCTTGAAATAGGCGCTGCCGGCGACCAGAACGTTTGCGCCTGCGGCGATGCAGGTTTTGGCGGTCTTTTCGTTGACGCCGCCGTCGACCTCGAGCTCGCACGCGGGATTTTTCGCTTCGATATAGCCGCGGATGGCTTCGACCTTCGGCATCATGCCCTGCATGAACGACTGTCCGCCGAAGCCGGGCTCGACGGTCATGACGAGGATGAGGCTGCAAAGATCAATGTACGGAAGGACCGCCTCGGCGGGCGTTTTCGGCTTGACGCAGAGCGCGGCTTTGACGCCGTTTTCGCGGATCTTTTCGAGGGCCTTTTTCGTGTTCTCCGGCGTATCGGCCTCAACGTGGACGGTCAGAATGTCCGCGCCGGCCTGGCAGAACGCGTCCACATACCGAAGCGGCCGGTCGATCATCAGGTGCACGTCCAGCGGAAGCGCCGTGATTTTCCGGATGGCGGCCACGACGGGAATTCCGATCGTAATATTGGGAACAAACAGGCCGTCCATAACGTCAATATGAACATAATCAGCACCTGCCGGGGTAAGGGCGCGGATGTCGCGCTCGAGGTTCACGAAGTCTGCCGACAAAATAGAAGGGGATACCTTGATCATAACTGCCTCCGGTTCGAAAAATGTTGAAACGCGCACCAGAACATACGCGCCCGCATAGGTATGAGTATGCGGCGAACGTACCGGGCAGAGCTCTCGTCCTGCGCAGCCGGCCGCGCCGCTTGCTATAGGGGCTGCCCTCGGGCAGCCCCATCGGAATCCTCCACAATTATATCGGACGGGGAAGGCGATGTCAATGGCGGCGGCTTCTTGACAATCGGGCGGGTGCGCGATAAGATGAAGTATAAACCGGAAATGAATGTATAGTACGGGCAGGAAGGGCTTTTGCATGGATACGAAAAAGAAACAATCGGTAATTCCCATTTACACAGTGGGCCTCATCTGGCTTTCCAGAGCCATTTCGGGCAATCTGTCAAGTTTCGGGCAGATCATCAAGACGATCATTCTCTCCGCCGTGGCCTACGGCGTATTAAGAATCTTCTTCCCGGACAAGGTAGAAGAAAAGAAGCCGGAAGAAACGGCGAAAACCGAAACGAAGCCGCAGCCCGAGCCCGTGAAGGAGGAGGCAAAGCCCGCGCCTGAAAAGAAGGCCGAGGCGTCGACCGGAAACGCAGAGCTCGACGCGATTTTGAAGCAGGGCGAGGCTTCGGTCGAGAAGATCCAGCAGCTCAACGATGAGATTCCCGACTTCAAGCTCTCGGCGCAGATCAAGCAGATCGAGGTGCTCACGGAGAAAATTTTTGCCTACGTCAAGGAGCACCCGCAGGACGTGCGCCAGATCCGGCAGTTCCTCAACTACTACCTGCCGACGACCATCAAGCTGCTCGAGCAGTACGTGGTTTTGCAGAATCAGGGCATGCGCATGGGCAATATCGACGAGGGCATGAAGAAAATTGAAGCTATGCTCGACAAGATCATCGTCGCCTTCCAACGGCAGCTCGACAGCCTGTTTGAAAGCAGCGTCGTGGATATTACGGCGGACATTCAGGTCATGGAGCAGATGATGGCAAGCGAGGGCCTTGCGGGCCGTGACTTTTGATACCCGGAGTTTTTAAGGAGTGTGTACGATGGAAGAAAAAATCCCCCAGCTGACGCTGACACCGAATCTGGACGAAAAGGAGCCGGTTTTAGAGCCGGTAAAGGAAGAAGACCTGATTGAAAAATCCGAAAAAGTGCCCGAGGCGGGCCCCGATCTTTCGATGCTGAGTGCGCCCGAGCAGCAGGCCGTGCTGGCGTTTTCAAAGCAGATTGACCTCACGGACACCGCGCAGGTTTTGCAGTACGGCGCGGCGGCACAGAAGAATATCGCGGACTTTTCGGAGACGGCGCTTGCCAAGGTGCAGACGCGCGACCTCGGCGAGATCGGCGACATGGTCACAAGCCTCGTCGTGGAGCTCAAGGGCATGGACGAGCCCGAAAAGAAGGGCATTGCGGGCCTGTTCCGCAAGGCGCAGGTCAGTGCGCAGGAGATGAAGGCCAAGTACGGAAAGGCCGAGGCCAACGTCGACAGGATCGCCGCCGAGCTGGACAAGCACAAGCTCACGCTCATGAAGGACGTCGCGGTCATGGATCAGATGTACGAGAAGAACCTCGAGTACTTCAAGGAGCTGACCATGTATATCCTCGCGGGCAAAAAGAAGCTGGCCGAGGAACGCGCGACGACGCTCGTCGCCCTTCGCGAAAAGGCGAAGACCAGCGGCCTTGCTGAGGACGCGCAGGCGGCAAACGACTTTGAAAACAAGTGTGAGCGCTTTGAAAAGAAGCTCCACGATCTGGAGCTCACGCGCGTCATCTCGCTTCAGACCGCGCCGCAGATCCGCATGATCCAGAATAACGACACGCTCATGATGGAAAAGATCCAGACCTCCATCATGAACACCATTCC
>CAKUJL010000089.1 GCA_934661715.1 uncultured Oscillospiraceae bacterium
CGGTAAACGCCGCCCTGCTTTAACATCTGATCGACCAGGGTCGTCTTGCCGTGGTCAACGTGCGCGATGATCGCAATATTCCGAAGCTTGTCCTGCGTCATATTCTGCGCCCCTTTCCTGCATCCAAAAATAATCTCACAAACACGTATTTTAACACAGCAAATTCGCAATTACAAGATTTTATCGTGCAAATTTCGCCGCCTTTCCGGTATTTTTTTGAAGCAATACCACCAAAGACGCACCGCGGGACAAAGCGCCTGCATAAAATGGACGGAAGGAGGGATCCGTATGGAACCAATTGACTGCAAACAGGAGCAAAAGGTCTGGAGCCGCGTCATGGCCGCG
This sequence comes from uncultured Oscillospiraceae bacterium, assembly GCA_934661715.1. Classification (GTDB taxonomy): domain Bacteria; phylum Bacillota; class Clostridia; order Oscillospirales; family Oscillospiraceae; genus CAG-170. The sequence goes on from CAKUJL010000089.1 coordinate 346, forward strand.
CAGACGAACCGCCAGACATCCGCGCCGCAGAATACCGCCCCGCGGCAGAGCGCCCCGGCCTGTCTCACGCCCGAGCAGGTGATGGAGCTGATCGGACACGAAATGCAGGACGCCGCCGTCTATCACGCGCTGTCGTGCCGGATGACGGGCTGCGCGAAAAAGACGCTGGCCGAACTGTCTCACGACGAGCGCTGCCACGCGAAAAAGCTCTCCGCCATCTACTTTCTGCTCACGGGCAAAAAGGCCTGCCCCAAAAAGCCGGAGCCGCCCTGCATCACCTGCAATGCCGAGACGCTTAGACGGCAGTATCAGCTCGAGCTTCACGCACGCGAGCAGTATGAGGCCCTTGCGCCTCTGGCTGGAGCACGCGCCTGTACGCTGCGAGAGATCGCTCTGGACGAGTGCCGCCACGCGGGGAAAATCTACGAGCTGCTGCAAAGCTGCCTGTAGCGCCCCGCTTTCTTTCCAAACCGGCGGATGACAGACGGCCCGGCGTGTGATATACTATAGAAAATGGAACATTCCGCCGTTTTTGCGGAAGAAAGAGGATCGTATGCCCAAGCGAAAGCCGAATCTCAACACCGTCTACATTTCCGAGCGCGTCCAGGAGTGCCTGCGCCCGATCGCCCGCTGCGCCCTGACGACCGTCGTCGCGCCCATGGGCTACGGCAAAACGACGGCCATCAACTGGTTCCTCGCTGAAAAAACGAAGGGCGGCAAGGCTGTCGCCATCCGGCTGAGCATCTACTCGAGCGCACTGCCCATCCTCTGGAAAAGTGCGCAGAACGCCTTCCGGTTCGCGGGGCTCGGCGTGCTCGACTCGTTTGATCTGCCGGAGGGCGACAGCGCGTCGGGTCTCGTGATGGATGAACTCTGCCGGGCCTTGGAAGGAAAGACGCCGTATTATATCTTCCTCGACGATTTTCATCTGCTGCGGGACGACCGGGTCGTGCGCTTTTTGTGCAGGATCTGCGGCAGGCTCCCCGAAAACGCGCACCTGATCGTCGCCAGCCGCGACCGGTTTTTGCCCGCGGGCGAAATTGTAAGGCTCGGCGGGAATCTGCACCAGATCGGCATGGAGCAGCTGCGGCTCAACCACACCGAGCTTGCCGTCTACGCGCGGCGCTGCGGCGCAGAGCTGACCGAGCAGCAGCTCGACACGCTTCTTCGCTCGAGCGAGGGCTGGTTCTCAGCCATCTACCTGAATCTTCGCGCCCTGTCTGAGCGCGGAAGGCTCCCGGACGGAAGCTCGGACATTTACGAAATGTTCACCGCCGCGATGATCGAGCCATTGGAGCCGGAGCGGCAGGAATTTCTGGCCGTCATGGGTCTGGCCGACGAATTTTCCGCGGCGATGGCGGAATTTGTGACCGGGAACGCGAAAACGGCAGGCATCATTCAGGACCTGACGAACCAGAACGCGTTCGTCACGCGCCTGCCGGACACAAAAACCTACCGCTTCCACCATATGATGAAAGAGTGCGCTCTGCGCCGGTTTTTGACGCTGCCGGAGGAAAAACAGCTCGCCTACTGGAACCGCTACGGCCGGTGGTACGGCGAACAGAAGCAGTATCTGCACGCGCTGAGCGCCTACGGAAAATCCGGCAACAACGACGCCGCACTGGAAATTGTCGAGCGGGACGCCGGGGACCTGCTGTCGAACCTGCACCCCGAGGAGCTTTTGTCCCGGCTGAACGCGTGCCCGCCGGAGGTTCTCATGCGCCACCCGACGGCGATTCTCGTTCTCATGCGCCGGATGTTCACGTGGCGGCAGATCCCGAAGATGCTCGAGCTCAAGGCGCTTCTGGAAAAGGCCATCGAGGAAAATCCCGCGATGGACGAAAAAGAGCGCGGCAATCTTCTCGGCGAGCGCGACCTCATCATGAGCTTTCTCATGTATAACGACATCACGAAAATGAGCGCCCTTCACCGCAGCGCCAGCCAGCAGATGACGCGCCCCGCCGTCACCATCCGCGCGGGCTCGAGCTGGACGTTCGGTTCGCCGTCGGTGCTTATGATGTACTACCGCGCACCCGGAGAGCTCGAAAAAGAGCGCTTCGAGATGAACGAGTGTATGCCGCACTATTATAAGATCACAAACGGCCACGGACTTGGCGCTGAGCTCGTCATGGACGCGGAGGCCGATTTCATGCAGGGAAAGCTTTCGCAGGCGGCCATCGGTCTTGCGCGGGCCAGAGCGCGTATCGCGGGCAGCAGGCAGGAAAACATGGCCCTTTGCTGCGATTTTCTCCAGCTTCGCCTGTCCTTATTCGGAAAAACGCCGCCCCTGGATGTGCAGGCGCGGAAAAATGCGCTTCCTTCCCGCCACGACATGGTGCTTTTGAACATGTTCGACAGCATCCTCGCCTATCACTTCGCGCTTTCGGAAAAGACGCAGAGCATCCCGGAGGTCTTTCGGGAGCACCTGCTCGACACCGTCAACTATTTTGCGCCCGGAAACCCCATGATGGCGATGATCGAAAATCAGGTCTTCCTCGCGCAGGGCGAATACGAAAGGGTCATCGGCAGGGAAGAGCCGCTTTTATCCGTGTGCGGGAACCTGCACTACGCGCTCGTCGCACTGCACATCCGCATCCAGACCGCCGCGGCCTATGAGCGTCTCGGAAACCGCCGCGAAGCGCTCACGTGCGTCAAAAACGCGATGCAGGACGCCGCGCCCGACGGCTTTGCGCTTCCCTTTGCCGAAAACGCGCAGCCGCTTTTGGACGTGTACCGCGCGATTGCACGGGAAAAGGACGACGCGTTTGCCGCGCTCGTTCTGGAGCTCTCCGAGCGGAGACTTTCGCAGCAGGAGGCGCAGAAGGCCCCGGCCGCGCTTTCGCAGGAGCTGCGGTCGCTGAGTGAGCGCGAGCTCTGCGTGGCCCAGCTCATCGCCGCGCGGAAATCGAACCGCGAGATCGCCGAGACGCTGTATCTCTCCGAGGGCACCGTCAAGCAGTACATCAACCGCATCTACTCCAAGCTTCAGCTGGAGGGCACCGCGCAGGAAAAGCGCCGTGCGCTGCGGGAACTTTTGCAGGAATAGGGCGCCGGCCCGGCAGGGCTAACCTTTGGTTAATAGCGTTTTTTCAAAATCCACCGTACACTATGCCTGTACGGTGGATTTTTGTTTTCGCCGGAGCAAAGGGGGGGAGCGCCATGTATCGGAAATACATCCGGGCCGTCGAGCCGCTGGAAGACTACATTTTGCTGATCGATTTTACCTCCGGGAGCCGCCTGCTGCTGGACATGAAGCCGCATCTGGATACCATCCGGTTCTGTGCGCTCAAGCGCCCGGAGGTCTGGCAAAGCGCGGAAACCAACGGCGTTTTTGTCCGCTTCGGCCCGGTCGAGCTCAGCCACGACGAGCTGGTCGCGATGGCCGAACAGGGCCCCCGTGCCTATTGAGCGCGGCAGAAAGCCCCATGTTCCGGCGCGTGCCCTGTGCGAAGCGTGCGCCGGAACGGGCGGAAACAAAGCATAGGCTCTGCCGGGCAGACCGGCATTTGAAACAGGAGGCAGTATGAGAAAGCTTTGGGGATTTATCAACACGGTGGGCCTGCTCCTTGTGGCCGGCGGCTTTATCGCGAAATCGGCGGTGCTGATCGGGCTTGGCATTGCGGTAGCGGTGCTTGCGCAGTGGCAGAAGGGCCGCGCGGAAAAGGCGCACCGCGAGCAGGCGCAGACCACGTCCATCCGCCCGGCGCTGCAAAGCGTCTTTGACACCGTGGACTATCAGCCGGACGCGCGTTTGAGCAATCTGGATATCACGCCCATGCAGCTGCTTCTGCATCAGGACTATCACTATGTCGACGGCTGCGACAAAATCACGGCGACGCATCACGGCCTTTCGGTGCTGCTCGGAAATGTCCGGCTCATGGAGACCGAGACCTTCCGTGACGAAGAGACCAACATGGAGCGCACGAACGAAAAAGAGGTCTGGCAGGGTTTGATGCTGACGTGCAAGGTTGGCCACACGTTCCCGGTCGGCTTCGCCATCACGCCGCGCGGCAAAATCGATGGTCTTCTGCGCTACGCCGACATGAAGACCGAAAACGAAGCCTTTGACAAGCGCTTCACCGTCAAGACCGACAACCCCGAGGCCGCACTTCTGACGCTGACGCCCCGGATGCAGGAAAAGATCCTAGATGCCGCCAACGCCAGTCCCGGCGCGTTCTTTGTGACCTTCTGCCAGGACGGCAGAGTTTCCGCCGCGGTACGCACCGGACGAAACTTCTTCGTTCCGGACAAAAAGGCCGAAGGCGGCGAACAGCTGGCGGAAAATCTCCGGAAGATCCTGGCCGTCATCGACGAGACGAACCCCGTCTCGCAGGAAGGAGCGGCGAAATGACCGTCGGGCTGTGCTGTGTGTTGCTGGTTCTGGACCTGGCCGCGCTCGTGCTTCTGCGAAAAAAGCTTCGCGAAAAGAAAGGCGCCCGGACAGCTGTGACGCTTGTCTGCGTGCTCATCGCCCTCGCCCTCGCCGGATACCTGGCCCTGACCGCCCTGTTCCTGAACGCGGCGTATCATAAATAAACGCAAACCTCCCGCTGCAAACGCAGCGGGAGGTTTTTACGTCGCAGAGCCTCGCAGAGTTTCGCGTCCACAGACGCGAAATAAAATGAAAATCCATTGTATCCGGCGGCTTTGCCGACCGGAACAATACTTATCGCCCCGCAAGTGTGAGCTTTTTGCGCGGAGCGCAAAAAGCTTGCGCGCAGTCGAGGCGCAGCCCCTTTATCAAAAAAGCGGCAGCTTTTTTGATAACTTCAGCTCTCCATCTGCCGGCCGAGGAAGCCTGCGACGGTCTGCACGAGCTTCTGCTCGGCTTCTCCCAGCGGCGCGTCGGCCTCTTCCAGCAGCAGCATCACGCAGCCCATGAGGTCGCCCTCGGACAAGATCGGTGCGCTCACGCCGAGATAATACCGCTCGGAGCTGTCCGACGGGTGAAGCCGCGCCTGCCCCGGCTGATAGCGGTAAATTTTCCGCGATTCCATGAGCTGCTCGAGCTCCTGTGAGCAATGCTTGTCCATGAGCTCACGCCGCTGCACGCCGTAGGCCGCGATGATGGCGTCCCGATCGCAGACGGCGGCGATGTGGCCGGTGTTTTTGCCGATCGACTCGCAGATCTGCGCGGCAAAGTCGGTCAGATCGCCCATGGGCGAATATTTCTTGAAAATGACCTCGCCGTCCTTCTCCGTATAAATCTCCAGCGGGTCGCCGCTGCTGATAACACTGACACGGAAAACCTTGTCCTTTCGGTGCGCCGCACCTTGGACAATTTCAGTTTCGTAGGGGTCGATGCCCACATCGACCCGCGGGCGGACAGAGTCGTCCGCCCCTACAAGCTGGGATTCGCTATTTTTCGTGTCCCAATTAAAATTTACGGCGTCCTCCGGGAGCGCGCCGGTCTTGAGCAGGCTGTCAATGTCCGCCTTGAGCTGCACCTCGATGTGATCCTCGTAGACCTTGATCTTTTCAATCATTAAATTCAGGTCGTTGCGGTCAAGCACCGGCTTTTCCAGAATGTCGTGAAATACATCCATTGCCGTTTTCGCCACGCGGTTGATGCGGATGATGGTGTTTCGTTTGTCGCTGGCAAATTCGATCTGGTGCTGGATGCCCGCGATGCGCTGCGTCAGCTCCGCTTCCAGCTCATCATAGGTTTCCTCCAAGAGTTCTTCCTGCTCCGGGTGCTTCATGATGTCGCGGATGCGCTGGCGCTTGGTTGCTTTCAACTCCTCCTGCTTGTCAAGCAGCAACGCTTCCAGATTTTCCTCCGTGCGCTTCGTTTCGCTTATGTCCTCCTGCTCTTTCGCTAGATCGGCGTTTAGCCGTTCGAGCATGGTGCTGGAATTGTCGCGCACCTTGCGCACATAATCCTTGACCAGCGCGTCGAGCGTTTCCACGCGGATATGGTGACTGGTGCAGCCCTTGAGACCACGCCGATGATACGTCCCGCAGGTATAGGCGGGTGCCAGATCGCTCCGGCTCATGGCGAACATCGGACTGCCGCAGTCGCCGCAGACGAGAAGCCCCGAGTACACGTTGTCGTTGA
>CAKUJL010000090.1 GCA_934661715.1 uncultured Oscillospiraceae bacterium
CCGGTCATCTGCCTGAGCCAGCTTTCGCGTGCCAATGAATCGAGAACCGACAAGCGCCCGATGCTCTCGGACCTTCGCGAATCCGGCGCTATCGAGCAGGACGCGGACTCGGTCATGTTCATCTACCGCGACGACTACTATAATCCCAACACCGAGGAAAAGAACATCGCCGAGATCATTATCGCCAAAAACCGCCACGGCGAAACCGGCACGGTCAAGACGCAGTGGATGCCGCAGTACACCACATTCTCCGATCTGGAGTGGAAGCATGAGGGATAAGTTGCTTTCGTTTATCCGCGAAAAGGCGCTGCTTTGCCCAGGCGAAACGCTCGTCTGCGCCGTCTCGGGCGGCAAGGACTCGGTAAGCCTGCTGCACGCGATGCGCTCGCTTCAGGACGAGCTGCAAATCACCGTCGAGGCCGCGCACGTCAACCACCAGCTGCGGGGCGAAGAATCCGACCGCGACGAAGCGTTTGTGAGGAGCCTCTGCGACGGCTGGCACGTTCCTCTCTTCGTCTGCCGTGCCGATGTTCTTTCGCGCAGCAAAGAAACGGGCGAAAGCGTCGAGGAAGCGGCCCGGGCCGTGCGCTATTCGTTTTTTGAAAGCCTCGGCAAAAAGATCGCCACGGCGCACACGATGGACGACCAGCTCGAGACCGTGCTCTTAAATCTCCTCCGCGGCACCGGCCTTCGCGGCCTTTGCGGGATTCTACCGCAGCGCGGCGTTTTTGTAAGACCGATGCTCTGCGTTTCGCGGGAAGACGTCGAAGCGTATCTGGCGCAAAACGAGCTTCCGCACGTCGAAGACTCGACGAACGAGGAAGACTTCGCCCTGCGAAACCGGCTGCGGCATGACGTCATTCCCCTCCTGCGGCGAGAAAACGAAAATCTTCCCGCGACTATTTTCCGCATGGGGGAAATTTTGCAGGCCGAGGACGCGTATTTGTCCGGACAGGCCGCTTCCCTGCTGGCTTCCGCCCGGCTGCCGGATGGCGGCTGGTCGTGTTCGCGCCTGATGCAGGCGCATCCGGTGCTCAAAGCCCGTGCGGCGCGGCTTCTTTTAGACGAGCTGCACGTGAAAAAGCCCTCGCAGGCGCACGTTGCGGCGCTTCTGCGGATGCTCGAAAAAACGGATGGCTCGGAAAGCCTGTGTCTTCCCGGCGTGACGCTCACCCGCGCGTATGACGCGCTCTTCGAGGATGAAGCAGAACCGCGAACGTTTGAAGAAAGGCCGCTCAAATTGGACGGCAGCGTCTTTTTTCCGGAGCTGGCGCTTACCGTTTCGTGCCGGTTCGTAAAAAAATATCAAAAATCGCAGCAAAGCCCCTGCACATTTGCTTTGAAATGTGATACCATAGAAAAAGATAGCCCCCTCGTGCTCCGGCCCCGCCTTCCGGGAGACGTCATTTCCCTTCCCGGCGGCAGAAAGAGCGTCAAAAAGCTTCTCATCGACCGCAAAGTGCCGAGCCGGGAGCGAGCGCTCGTTCCGGTTCTGTGCGATGGTACGGGCGTTATCTGCGTCTACCCCCTCGCGGTCGATCAAAACCGGCTGGCAGCCGATGGGGAAGCCGCCATTGTCATTGCGTTTACGAAAGAAAAAGTGAAATAGAAAGAGGATTCGCCATGATTAACAAAATTGACATGCAGCAGGATATCGAACGCGTGCTCGTCTCCGAAGAGGACATCCATGCCAGAATCTGCGAGGTCGGCGCACAGATCTCCGAGGACTACCGCGGAAAGTGCCCGATCCTGGTCGGCGTTCTGAAGGGCGTTGTGCCGTTCTTCGGCGAGATGTCACAGGCCATCTCCATCCCCGTGCAGGAGGATTTCATGTGCGTCACCTCCTTTGAAGGCGGCACGGAATCGACCGGCAAGCTCACCTTCCGCAAGGACATCGACCACGACATCGAAGGCCGGGACGTCCTGATCTTGGAGGACATCATCGACTCCGGCAGCACACTGAAGCTCATCGTCGAGCTTTTCCAGGCAAGAAAGCCCGCTTCCATCAAGATCTGCACGCTTTTGGACAAGCCCTCGGGCCGGAAGGTCGATCTGGAGCCCGACTACACCTGCTTCACGATCCCTGCGGCCTTCGTCGTGGGCTTCGGCCTCGACTATGAGGACTATTACCGGAACCTGCCTTACGTCGGCGTCCTGAAGCCCGCCGTGTATCTCGAAAAATAAACCTGAAGGAGAACCTCATTGTCTCAGCAATCGAAACCGACGAGCTTTCTCGTCTTACTTGTGGTGCTGGCCGTGACGCTGCTTCTGGTGAGCAGTCTGTTGACGCCAAATAATGCGCAAACGCTCCAGTACTCGGATGTTTTGGACCTGTTCCGAAACAAAAAGGTCGCGTCGTTTACCCTCGAGGGAAGCAGCCTTACCATGAAGGTGCGCGGCGATAATGACCAGGTATCCACCATGACGGCAAAAATCGGCGACACCGCGCAGTTCCGCGAAGACTTGGACGCGCTCATCGCCGAGCAGTACGCCTCTGGCACGCTGGAGAGCTATAACTATCTACCGGCCAGTGAGCCGTGGCTGCGGGCGGCGGCTCCGTATATCATCGGAGGCATCGTCCTCATTGCCGTGTTTTTCTTCCTGTCCAGCCGCGCAAACGGCGGGCCGAACGGCATGGCAAACTTCACAAAGGCCAACGCACGCTTCGGCATTCCGACGAACCAGACCGTGACGTTCCAGGACGTCGCCGGTGCGGACGAGGAAAAGCAGGAGCTGGCGCAGATCGTGGACTTTTTGCAGGACCCGAAGCGCTACGCACGCCTCGGCGCGAAAATTCCGAAGGGCGTTCTGCTCGTCGGCCCTCCGGGAACCGGCAAGACCTTACTGGCCAGAGCCGTCGCGGGTGAAGCGGGCGTTTCGTTCCTTTCTATCTCGGGCTCGGATTTTGTCGAGCTCTATGTCGGCGTCGGCGCAAGCCGTGTGCGTGATCTTTTTGATCAGGCGAAGAAGGTCGCGCCCGCGATCGTCTTCATCGACGAAATTGACGCTGTTGGCAGACGGCGCGGCGCGGGACTTGGCGGCGGACACGACGAACGCGAACAGACGCTCAACCAGCTGCTCGTCGAAATGGACGGCTTCAGCAGCAACACCGGCGTCATCGTCATCGCCGCAACGAACCGCAAGGACATCCTCGACCCCGCGCTCTTAAGACCCGGCCGCTTTGACCGGCAAATTTATGTCGGAACACCCGACTGGCGCGGCCGCGAGGCAATTTTGAGGGTCCACGCGAAGGATAAGCCGCTGGCCGAAAATGTGAATCTGGAAGCGCTTGCAAAGGCGACGGCTGGCTTCACAGGCGCAGATCTGGCGAATTTACTCAACGAAGCCGCGCTTCTCGCCGCCGGGAAAAACCGCGCGGTCATCACCATGAAGGACATGGAAGAGGCGATGATCAAGGTCATCGCGGGCCCGGAAAAGCGCAGCCGCGTCGTGTCCCAGTATGAGCGAAAGCTCACCGCCTTCCACGAGGCCGGACACGCCATCGCCATGTACTGCCTTCCCACGCAGGACCCTGTGCACATGATCACGATCGTTCCGCGCGGTATGGCGGGCGGCATGACCATTTCTCTTCCGCAGGACGATCAGTCGTTCGCCTCGAAGACCGAAATGTTCGAAACCATCGTGGGCTTTTTGGGCGGCCGCGTGGCAGAGCAGCTAAAGCTCGACGACATTTCGACCGGCGCTTCGAACGATATTCAAAGAGCCACCGCCATCGCGCGCGACATGGTGTCCAAATACGCGATGAGCGACAAGCTCGGCCCCGTGTCCTATTCGTCCGGAAACGAGGTCTTCATCGGCCGGGACTACGAAAAGACGAAGTCGTATTCTGAGTCTGTCGCGGGCCGCATCGACGACGAGGTGCAGGCGATTTTGACCTCGGCGTATGAAAAATGCACTGATATCCTGCACGCGCACGATCAGCAGCTCGAGGACGTCGCGTCCTACCTCTTGGCGCACAACAACATGGGAAGAGCCCAGTTTGAGGCCGTCATGGAGGGAAAGCCCGTTCCTGACGCAGACGTTCTTCCGATCGAGTCGATCGAGAAACTGGACAGTCCGGAAGTAGATTCTGAAAACGCATAAGAAAAAGTCCGCCGCTTGGGTTCAGGCAGCGGACTTTTTATAGGGAGTCATATGGAGCACTACACGGCGTTAAGCCCCTATCTCAAATCCCGCTTCGGCTGCAAGGTCTACAAGCTCTCCCTCTCCGCAAGCTGCACCTGCCCGAACCGCGACGGCAGCATCGGCACACGCGGGTGCATCTTCTGCTCGGGAAGCGGCGAGTTTGCCGCGTCCGGCGCGGCTTCGATTCCGGAGCAGCTCGAACAGGCGAAATATATTCTGGGCAAAAAGGCACAAAATGCGAAATTCATCGCCTATTTTCAGGACTTTACGAACACGTATGGCTCGGTTTCCCGATTGGAGCCGCTGTTTGAGGCTGCGATGAAACCTTCTGACGTGGTCGCGCTCTCGATTGCGACGCGGCCGGACTGTCTGCCGGAGGAAATTCTTACGATGCTCTCCCGGCTGCGAGCGAAAAAGCCGGTTTTCGTGGAGCTCGGCCTTCAGACGATGCACGAAGAAACGGCGCAGTATATCCGCCGCGGCTATGCCCTTCCCGTTTTTGAAGACGCCGTGCGGAAGCTTCAGGCATTGAATATCGAGGTCGTCGCGCACATGATCCTCGGTCTTCCCGGCGAAACGGCGGAAATGATGGAGCAAACCGCGCGGTATTTAGGCGCACTCGGCGTGGACGGCGTGAAGCTTCACCTGCTGCACGTCCTGCGCGGCACGGATCTGGAACTTGATTACAGGTCAGGAAAATTTCAAACGCTGGAGCTCGGCGACTATATTACGAGCCTCGAGCGCTGCCTTGAAAACCTGCCGCCGCGCGTCGTCATTCACCGGCTTACGGGAGACGGCGCCAAGCGCGATCTGATCGCTCCTATGTGGAGCTCGGACAAAAAGCGCGTTCTGAATATGATCAGCCGCCGCTTTGAAGAAGACGGTCTCATACAGGGAAGCGCTCTGTAAGTCAGCTTGCAATTTTCGCGGTTCGGCAGTATACTGGAAACAGAAAACGCCGCGCGATACCGCCGTGCGGAGAAAGGGAGCGCGAAATGGGAAGCTTTTGGGGCCATCTTCACACCATCAACCACCACAGAAGACTCGTCCGGCAGGGCTGCTTTCAGATGGGGCTTTACCGGCAGGGTCTTACGCACGACCTTTCCAAATATTCACCCGTCGAATTTCTGACGGGCGTCAAATACTATCAGGGCACGCGCAGCCCGAACATCGCCGAGCGCGAGGAAAAGGGCTGGAGCGAGGCGTGGATGCACCACAAGGGAAGAAACCGGCACCATTGGGAGTACTGGACGGACCTCGACACGAAGACGAAGACGTATCAGCCCGTGCCGATGCCGAAAAAGTACCTGGCCGAAATGGTCGCCGACCGCATCGCCGCGTGCAAGACCTATCAGGGCAAAAACTACACCGACGCTTCCGCTCTTTCTTACCTCGAGCGGTCGAACGAGGCCCGGCTCCTGCACCCGCAGACGCTCCGGGAGCTTCGGTTTTTGCTTACCATGCTGAAAGATTGCGGTGAAGCCGAGACCTTCCGCTATATCAGAACGTGCCTTCAGACGGGCAAAGCGTTCTGCCCGGAAGAGGAAACCGCATCGGCAGAAATATAGGAGCAGGACGCAGGAGCTTTCCTGCGTCCCTTTTTCAGCGTTCTTCTTCCAACTATTTCAAAGAAATGTCCGAATTTGTCGATTCTGCTTTCTGAAATTTTAATCGGAACATAAAAATTGTGTGAAATGCCGAAAAAATTCATGTAAATTCCCTCTTCTGCCTATTGCTGTTTTTCAGCTTTTGTTGTATGATTCTGGTATACCCTTTCGCATACAGCGAGAGTGAGAACAAAAGGAGGATACTATGAAGAAACTTGTTGCTCTTCTGCTTTGCCTCGTTATGGTTCTGGGACTCGGAACCACGGCGTTTGCGGCAGACGCAAAATCCAACGACATTGTCATCCTGCACACCGACGACGTCCACTGCGGCGTCACCGACGGCATGGGCTACGCCGGCGTTGCGGCTTACAAGGCCGAAATGCTGAAGACCCACAACTATGTCGCGCTCGTCGACTGCGGCGACGCGGTGCAGGGCGAGACCGTCGGCACACTGTCTGCCGGCGCTTACATCGTCGACATCATGAACGAGACCGGCTATGATCTGGCCACGTTCGGCAACCATGAGTTCGACTACAAGCTCCCGCAGCTGGCCAAGCTGACCAAGCAGGCCAAGTACGAATACCTCGCCTGCAACTTCAAGTACCTCGGCACCGGCACGACCGATAT
>CAKUJL010000091.1 GCA_934661715.1 uncultured Oscillospiraceae bacterium
GCAGCTCATCACGAAGGGCGAGCGCCATCTGTTAGACAGCAGCCGCGTGTATTATAAGGTGCTGCGGCAGATCATTCTGGAGGGCCAGCAGCGCGGACAGATTCGAAGCGACATGACCGTCAACGAAATTTCGAAGCTCTACGCCATGTGCGAGTGGGGCCTCATGTACGACTGGTGCATCTGCGGCGGGAATTATTCTCTTAAAAACTACGCCGCGCAGGTCATGCCGATGCTGCTCGGCTCGATCCGCGAAAAATAATTTTTGCCCGAAGAATCGATTCCTTCCCGGACTAAAAATCGTACAGTCAAAAAACCTTGCAATTACAGGAAAAATCGGATATTTTGTTGAACGCGGTATGGACGGCAGTCTATACCGCGTTCTGTGTTGCGGTCTATAAAGCGGTATGATAAGATACGCGAGAATTGTGAAAGAACTGTTAAGGTTAAGGAGTTGGTTTTTGATGAATGCGGAGGTTCTCGCGTTTGTATTGTACTTTGTGCTGATGCTTGCCATCGGCGTTCTGTTCTTCTTTAAGGAGAAGGGCGCGGGCGAGAAGGAATATTTCCTCGGCGGCCGCCACATGGGCCCTTGGGTCACGGCGATGAGCGCACAGGCGTCCGACATGTCGGCGTGGCTGCTCATGGGTCTTCCCGGCTCGATTCTGGCCTTCGGCTTCGGCCAGATCTGGATCGGCATCGGTCTTGCCATCGGCACGATCGCAAACTGGATCATCGTCGCGCGGCGGCTTCGCTGCTTCTCGGAGGCGGCCAACGACTCCATCACCCTGCCGCAGTACTTATCCAACCGCTTCGCAACGAAGAGTCTGGCGCTTCAGATCATCTGCGCGGTCATCTTCCTCGTGTGCTTCACGATTTATGTCGCCTCCGCGTTCGTTTCGGGCGCGACGGTCTTTACGATGGTGTTCCCGAGTTTGTCGAACCAGACGGCGATGCTTATTTTCGCGCTGATTATCATCATCTACACCTTCCTCGGCGGCTTTAAGGCCGTGTGCTGGACGGACTTTTTCCAGGGCCTTCTGATGCTCGTTGCGGTGCTGGCCATTCCGATCGCGATCGTCACGACGCAGAATCTGGATACCTCCGCGCTCCAGACCGTTTACGTCAACGCCTCCGACGGCACAGAATATGCCTTCGGCGCAAGCCTCTTCACCGCCAGCTGGCAGGACATCATTTCGGGTCTTGCCTGGGGCCTCGGCTACTTCGGCATGCCGCACATCATCGTGCGCTTCATGTCGATCGAAAAGCCCTCGATGGTCAAAAAGAGCGCCCTCGTCGCGTGCGTGTGGGTCGTGCTGTCCCTCGGCGCGGTGTGCCTGATTGCGTACTTTGGCCGCATGCTGGTCGCAAGCGAGCTGCTGCCCGCCGGTCAGCAGAAGACGATCTTCATCGTTCTGGCGCGAAAGCTCTTCCCGGCGTTCCTGGCGGGCGTCCTGCTTGCGGCCATTATGGCGGCCTCGATGTCCACGGCGGACAGCCAGCTGCTCGTCGCGTCGTCCTCCTTCACCTCTGATATCTACAAGCCCGTCTTCCGCAAGAACGCGTCGGACAACGAGATCCTCTGGATGGGCAGAGCCGTCGTTCTGGTCGTGTCGGCGGTCGCGTACTGGATCGCCTCGAGCAAGGGCGAGGGCGCACAGGCGATCATGAACATGGTTGAAAACGCGTGGGGCGGCTTCGGCTCGGCATTCGGCCCGGTCGTCATTCTCTCCCTGTTCTGGCGACGTCTTACCTACAAGGGCGCGGTCGCGGGCGTTGTGGCCGGCGCGGCGACGGACGTTCTGTGGTATGTGTTTTTGTCGGCCTCGACGGGCGTTTACGAGCTGCTGCCCGGCTTCTGCGTCGGTATGCTCGCGTGCGTGCTCGTCTCGCTTTTCGACAAGGCCCCCGGCAAGGAGATCACCGATATTTTCGATACCGCCATCGCAAAGTTCAACGATTAAGTCCAGAAACAAATCCCGCTGTGCAGGTCTTGCGCAGCGGGATTTTTGCGTTGTGGGTTTTAGTTCGTTTCGTCAAGCAAAGGCCGCATCGCTCCGCAGGCGTCGAAGCGCGTGTCGCGGGAGTCTGTGATATAGACGATCTGCGCCGCGGTGTCCGGAAGCACGTCCTTGAGCGCTTCCGCGTCCGTTTCGATCTGCGAGGCGTTGTTGCTTGTGATGAACACGCGTCCTGCATAGGCCGCGACCTCGGGGTCGTTCGTGCCGAGACAGAGCCTTACGGACTGGTTGAGAAGGTTTGCCGACAAATTGTCCGCCGCGTCCAGGATCGCCTCCTGCTTGGTCACGCTTCCCGTCCACGAAATGCGGTCGGAATCCGGGAAGTAGAAATTGTCGAACAGCACCTCGTCAAAGCCGAGGCCGGAAAGCTCGAGCGCGATGGAGGTCAGGTAGCCCTGCACGTCGTTACTGTAGGGGTTGAGCCAGTAGCAGTTATTCTCGTCTGTCCAGAGTGCGCCGTTATAAAGCGGAAGCGCCTGCGACTGGTGCTTGAGCGCGTACTCGGGGTCAGAGAACGCCGGGACTCTTGCGATCAGCGTCACGCCCTTTTTCTGCGTGAGCTCTTTGATCAGCGCGTCGACCTGCGTCACGTCCATGACCGTGGCCTTGACCGCACCTGTGATGGAAGACGAATAGTAGAAGCTTCCGAACACGCTCTTCACGTCCAGCATGATGGCGTTGTAATCGTCATACTGGTTGAGCGCCGCGCGGACCTCGTCGAGGTTGTTGGCAAGCATCGTCGTCGTAATATAATAGCCCGTCAGCCTTAAGCTGCCGCTCTGCGACGC
Organism: uncultured Oscillospiraceae bacterium; assembly: GCA_934661715.1. Classification (GTDB taxonomy): domain Bacteria; phylum Bacillota; class Clostridia; order Oscillospirales; family Oscillospiraceae; genus CAG-170. The sequence goes on from CAKUJL010000091.1 coordinate 2,807, forward strand.
GTCCTCCTCCGAGGTATCGTCCAGCACCGTGTCGAACGAAAAATCCTCCTCCGGCGCCTGCACCTCCGGCGTGCGGTCGGCCTGCAAATGCTGCGCATAGTCCAGATGGGCGCCCTGATCGTCATAGGTCACAAACCGGCCGAGGTAGATGACCCGGCAGACGATGAGCGCCGCAATTCCGAGCAGAACGGCCAGCGCGATCTTGAGCGTCTTCTTGACGAGCCGCTTGTTGCGATAGGAAAAAATACGCAATTGCGCCGCCTCCTGTCCTTACGCCAGCGCCGCCGTCACCCGGCACCAGTCGTCCTGCTGCCGCGTCGACAGGATCTGCATCCCCGCGTTCTCCAGCGCCGTCAGAACTTCGGGAAGGCGCGTATTGAGAATGCCGGAGCAGATGAAGACGCTGTCCTCCGACAAAAAGCCTGCCGCGGCGGGCGCGAGGGGAATGATCACGTCGGCGACGATATTGGCAAGGACAATGTCGTAGTGCTTCTGAAGCTTTTCCATCATCGCCCTGTCAGAGATCACGTCTCCCGTGAGCGCCGTGAAGCGATCGGGGCCCAGCTGGTTGATGGCGGCGTTCTGCCGCGCGATGTCCTCGGCCTTCGGGTCAATGTCGACGCCCGTGGCGTGCTCGGCTCCGAGCAGCAGCGCGGTGATCGACAAAATGCCGCTGCCGCTTCCCAGGTCCAGCACCTCTTCGCCGCCCTGAATGGCCCGCTCGAGCTCTTCCATGCACATCTGCGTCGAGGCGTGTGCGCCGGTGCCGAAGATCATGCCGGGGTCGAGGAGCACCTCCACGCGGTGCTCTTCATTTTCCGGGTGCAGCCACTCGGGCACGACAAGAAGCTTTTCGCCGATCTTCAGCGGCTTATAATACTGCTTCCAGTTGTTTTCCCAGTCCTCGTCCTTCACGTGCTCCAGGCTGACGTCGAGCGTGCCGAAGTCGATGGTTTTGTACTGCTGCGGAAGAAGCCGCAGCTGGTCTTTGAGATACGAGATGGTCTCAGGCGCGGAAGGGCTGTCTTCGATGTAGAGCCGGATCTGGCTCAGACCCTGCATCTGCTTTTCCAGTCCCTCGTCGACATAGTCCCAGTACTGTTTGTTGTTTTCCAGAAACTCATGGAACTCGTCCTGATCGTCCATAATAAAGCTGTCGAAGCCGAGCATCGTCAGCCGCTCGCCGACGAGCTCGATCGCCTGCGAGGTGGTCTTGATGCAAACTTCAATCCACTGCATGATAAGCCTCCTTGAAAGGGTAAAAATACTTATGATACATAATACGATAAATGCGCCGGAATAACAAGAGATATTTTACTTTTCCGGCGTTGTATGGTATGATGGAGCGCGTAAAAATACATCAATGCACAAAACAAGGATGATACTATGAACCATCGAACCGAAATTCTGCCCGGCGTATATCTTACGGCGGTGCAGTCCGACAAATTCAAGACCGGCTGCTTCAGCCTCAATTTCCTGCGGCCCATGTGCAGGACCGAGGCCGCGGCCAACGCGCTCATCCCGAGCGTTCTGCTGCGCGGCAGCGAAAACCACCCCGACATCGCCTCCATTTCCGCAAGGCTCGACGAACTCTACGGGGCCAGCATCGGCACGCTGATCCGCAAAAAGGGCGAGGTGCAGCTGACGGGCTTTTACTGCGACTATGTGCAGGACGAGTATGTCGAAGACGCCGTCTTCGCGCCTGTGATGGAATTTCTCGCGGAGCTGCTGCTGAAGCCGCGGCTGGAGAACGGCGCGTTTTCTGCGGCGGTCTTTGAAAGCGAGAAGCTGAATCTTCTAAACGCCATGCAGGCCAGGATCAACGACAAGCGAAGCTACGCAAACTCCCAGCTCATCCGCACCATGTGTGAAGGCCAGAGCTTCGGCCTTTCGCGCATCGGAGAGCCCGAGGACTTGGACGGTCTCACGGCAAGGAGCCTGTATGATCACTACCGCACGCTTCTGGAAACAAGCCGCGCAGAGCTCTTTTACATGGGAAGCCTGGCGCCCGAGAAGGTTGCGGCGGTGCTGCAAAAAACGCTCTCCGGGTTGCCGCGTGCAAAGGAATTTACACCGGTCGGAACGACGCCCATTCCCGCGCCGCGGCCTGTGACGGAAAAGACCGAAGCGCTCGACGTGACGCAGGGAAAGCTCAGCCTCGGCTTTTTTACCGACATCACGGCAAAAGACCCGCGGTATCCCGCTCTCGTGCTGGCGGCGACGGTCTTCGGCGGCGGCGCGACGAGCAAGCTCTTTTTGAACGTGCGCGAGCAGATGTCCCTTTGCTATTACGCAAGCGCGTCGTATGAAAAGTTCAAGGGCGTGCTGACGGTCGCCTCGGGCGTGGAATTTTCGAAGCTCGAGACCGCGAAAACGGAAATCCTCCGCCAGCTGGACGCCTGCAAAAACGGCGATATCACAGAAGAGGAGCTGGAGTCCGCACGCGGCTATCTCGTCTCCGATCTCAAGATCGCGATGGACAGCCCCGGACGGCTGGACGACTATTATATGGGCCAGATTTTGCTCGGCCAGACCGGCACGATGAAGGATCTCGCCGAAAAAATCGCGCATGTAACAAAACAGGAAGCGGCCGACGCGGCAAAAACGCTGCGGCTCGACACCATTTACGCGCTCAAGGGGGTGACGGCGTGATCAGAAAGGATTTCCCGCAGCTGGGAGAGCATTATTATGAAGAGCGGCTCGCAAACGGCCTTCTCGTCCGCGTCGTTGAAAAGCCCGGCTTTGCCAAGCGCTACGCGTTCATCGCGACAGACTACGGCTCGATCGATGCCGAGTTCGTGCTGGACGGCAAAAAATACACGACGCCGCAAGGCGTTGCGCACTATCTCGAGCACAAGATGTTCGATCTCCCCGAAGGAAACGCCATGCAGGCGTTTTCCAGATACGCGGGCGCGAACAACGCCTTCACGAGCTACACCATGACGGCCTACTATGTCGAGTGCACGGAGCATCTGGAGGAAAATCTCGAAATTCTTCTTCGCATGGTCACGACGGGGTATTTTACCGAGGAGAGCGTCGAGAAAGAGCGCGGCATCATCGCGCAGGAAATTCGCATGTACGACGACAGCGCGGACTCTGCCGTGATGGAAAACCTGTTCCGGCTCATGTATCAGAACCACCCCGCCAGAAACGCCATCGCGGGCACGGTCGAGAGCATTCAGGACATCACCGCCGAGACCTTGAGGCTCTGCCACAGCACGTTCTATGACCCGTCGAATCTCATTCTCTGCGTCATCGGAGACGTCGACGCGAAAGCCGTCATCGAGCAGGCACGCCGCCAGACCCCGGAAGGAAAAAAGCCGAAGGTCGAGCGCTGCTACGGTGCGCCCGAGCCCGAAGCAGTGAAAACGCGCAGGACCGAAAAGCAGATGGAAATTTCCATGCCCGCCTTCGCTATCGGCTTCCGCTGCCCGGACGCGGGACGCGGACAAGACGCGATGCGCATGGATCTGATCGGCGAGCTGGCGGGCGAAATTCTGATCGGCGAATCGTCGAAGCTCTATCAGAAGCTCTATGACGAAAATGTCATCGACGCCGATTTTTC
>CAKUJL010000092.1 GCA_934661715.1 uncultured Oscillospiraceae bacterium
TCCCATGCTCGGCGTCTGCCCACGCGGGACAGTCACCGTAGACTGGGGCGACGGGACTACCCCGGATACCCTCACCGGAACGAGCACGTCCACCGTAAAATGGACGCCAACTCATAATTACGCCGCGCCGGGGGATTATGTGATCAAATTGACTGTAGACGGTGAAATGGGGTTTACAGACCCAACCAGAGCCGGCGGTGGCTCGTACAGCTGCATACTTAGGTATAACCGTGCTAATGATGAGCGCAACCGCGCTTATGTAAAAACTGTAAAAAAAGTCGAAATCGGGAGCGGCATAACAAGTATTGGAAAAGGCGCGTTCGCTTATTGCTATTCTCTTGTTTCAGTTACAATCCCAGCTGGCATAACGAGCATTGAAGCTAACCCATTTGCCAACTGTTACGTTCTTGCCGCAATTACAATACCTGCTGGTGTAACAAGTGTCTCCGGTTCTATGGTTTCAGGCTGTTACGCTCTAGCTTCAGTCGCAATACCAGCAAGCGTAGCAAGTATTGGCTCGTATGCGTTTAGTTACTGCTCCGCACTTCACACAATTACAATGCCTGATATTGTAACAAGTATTGGCGCTTATGCATTCAACAACTGCTATACTGTTGCTATGATTACAATACCTGCTGGCATAACAAACATCGGGAATTCTGCATTCAGCTATTGTTATGGGCTTGCCCCATTTTTGATTCCTTCTGGTGTAACGGTAATTTCTAGCAGTATGTTCAACGGATGTTATACTTTCCCCTCCTTTTCGTTCCCTTCTGGCGTAACAAGCATTGGCGCGTATGCGTTTAGTTACTGTTTTAGCGCTACGTATTATGATTTTACTAAATGCACTTCCGTTCCGACGCTTGCAAACACCAACGCTTTTGGGGGCATCACCGCCGACTGCGAGATTCGCGTTCCGGCGGCGCTGGTTGACGAGTGGAAGGCGGCTACAAACTGGGCGAAGTATGCAGATCACATTGTGGGGGTGTAAGGATGATCACAAGGAACTATCTTCGCACGCGGAAGGACGGCGTGAATCTCTACACGACGAGCTCGAGCCTCGGGCTGAAAATCCGGCAGGAGCAGACCGGCGCGGTGTTTGACGAGGCCGTGGACGTCGAGAACGCGCCCTACACATACACAGAAACCGACGAGCCGGTCGCAGAGCCGGAAGAAAGGAGCCTGAATGAATGAAGTAGAAATGGAGCATCGCGTTACAGCGGTGGAGAAGCTGGCGAAGGGCAACGAGCGGCGAATCGTTGACTTGGAGTCGGACAACAAGGCTTTGCAGGATTTGGCCAAGTCCGTCGCGGTTCTGGCGGAGCAGATGAAGGCGATCAACAGCAAGGTGGACAGCATGGACACCGCCGTAAAACAGCTCCAGAGCGTCCCCGGAAGCCGCTGGGAGGGCGTTATCAAGGCCGTGGTAACAGCGGTGGTCGCGGGTCTCGTCGGCTGGGCGCTGGCCTCTGCGGGGCTGGGAGGCTGATATGCGAGTGAAGGGCAAGTGGAGCAAGGGCGAAATGGCACGCACCATCGTCATTTATCTGCTCAGACTCCTGACGATGGTGCTGATCTGGGCGTGTGCGCTGAAAACCATCGCTGTCCTCATAGCAGTCGGAAGCAATCCCGAGCTGGGTACGTCGGTCGACCTGTCCGACGTGCTCGGCTACGCCGGGGGCGCAGCGGTAACAGAGCTGGGCTTGCTGGCTTTTAAGCGAGTATTTGCAAAAAAGAACGAATCGGTAGAATGAAAGGGGTACATATGGAGAACATCAAAAAGCGGCTCGGGAATCTCCTGAGTGTAAAATCTCTGGTAACGCTCTCGCTGACCATCGTCTTTGCCGTCCTCGCCCTGCGGGGCGATATCACCGGCAAGGACTTTCTGACCATCTTCCTGACGGTAATTACTTTTTATTTCGGCACGCAGTCGCAGAAGGCGCAGGACGCGATCGACGCGAAGGGAGACAACAATGGAGCTGAAAATTAACGAAAGCCTCCGGGCTTCGAGAATCGGCGGCAAGAGACCGCTTTCGGCCATCATGGCCATTGTGTTCCACTATACGGCGAATACCGGAACGAAGGCTTCGGCGCTCGGCAATGCCCGGTACTTCGCCGACGGCAGCGAAGGAAGGGCCGCGTCTGCGCATTACTGCGTAGACGAAAAGAACATCGTCTATGAGTGCGTGCCGCTGGATACCGTCGCTTGGGCCGTTGGAGACGGCAGGAGCGGCAAATACGGAAACATCATCAACAATTACAACTCCGTTTCCATCGAAATGGTGAGCCACACAGACGCCTCCGGGGCCTATTACATCCCGAAGGCAACGCAGGAAAACGCCGCGCGGCTGTATCAGATGCTTTTGAAGAAGCTCCCCAATGTGCAGTACGCCATCCGGCACTACGATGTTTCCGGCAAGCTCTGCCCGCTGCCGATGATCGCGGAAAACAAGTGGAAGGAGTTTCAGAAACTTTTGAAGGAGGTGGACGAAGTGGTTGAAAAATCGAAAATGATCATCGACGGCAAGGAAGTCCCCGTTGATCGTATCCTCAGGGTCGGGACGAACTATGTAAAAGTGCGCGACATCGCCGCCGCCCTCGATCTGGAAGTATCCAACAAGGGCAATATTGCCGTGCTGAATCACAAGTAAGGAGGCGGGGCTATGGCACCGCAAGCGCGGTATAAACTCCCGCCCGAGCTCGGCGGGCTCATGCGCAAAGATATCGAGGCCGTGATCTATCAGGCCAATCTTGGCCGCGAGAATGAGAAAATCGCACAGCTCTACTTCGTGGATAAAATGCCGCAGGTGGACGTAGCAACGGAACTCTTTCTTGGCCGCGCCACGGTGCAAAGAAGGCTCCCCGAGATCATGCGGCGGATGAAGGATACGTCGAGCAAAATGTATCAATAGTGATGCACAACTGAAGCACAAGAAAATAGAGAAAAGCCCATACTGGACACATCAAAGGAGTGTTCGGTATGGGCTTTTCTTATTTCAATCCGAACCCAGCGGGGAAGCAGGTAGGCGACTGCACGGTTCGCGCCATCGCGAGAGCGACGGGCAAGGGCTGGGAGGAAACCTACATTGGCCTCTGCTTGCAGGGCCTCATGATGGGCGATATGCCGAGCGCAAACAGCGTATGGAGCGCGTACCTCCGGCAGCACGGCTTTACCCGGAACGTCGTGCCGAACACCTGCCCGGACTGCTATACCGTCGCAGAGTTCGCGGCAGATCATCCACACGGCGTGTATGTGCTGGCTTTATCAAGCCACGTTGTGTGCGTAGAGGACGGGGTGTACTTTGATAGCTGGGATTCTGGGAACGAAATCCCACTGTTTTACTGGGAAAAGGGGGATAAATGATGTTCGGACAACAGCCTTATGTGTATCAGCAGCCGATTTACAACCAGCCGCCCATGATGCAGGAACCAATGATGCGGCCACAGTATCAGCCTACACCGCAGTATCCGGCTCCTCAGCAGAGCGGCGGGCAGCCTATTATTTGGGTGCCAAATGAACAGGCGGCGAATGAGTTTATCGTTGCGCCCAACAACGCCGTCACGCTCTGGGATATGAACGCGCCGGTGGTGTACGTCAAGAAGGCCGACGCCAGCGGCAAACCGTCAATGACGGCGTATGACCTTGTAGAGCGTGTGACAGCCCCCGTGCGCCCCACAGCGCCGCAAACAGCACCCATGCCGGAATACGTGACCCGCAAGGATTTTGACGAGCTGGCGGCAAAGGTGGCCGCTCTGAGCGTCAAACCCGTGAGAAAGGTGAAGGAGGCAGAAAATGAATCCGCTGTTTAATGCACTTGGCGGCGGGCAAATGCCCGGAGCGATGGGGCAGTTTCAAAATCTGGTACAGCAGTTTCAGCAGTTCAAGCAGAGCTTTCATGGAGACCCGAAAGCAGAGGTTCAAAAGCTGGTACAGTCCGGGAAGATTTCGCAGCAGCAGTTGAATCAGCTTCAGCAGATGGCGGGGCAGTTTCAGCAGCTATTGGGGTAGTGGATTGCTATAAGCCTGCTTTTTTGTGGGTTTTCCGACTGATTGCAGGCTCAGTGTCTATGCTGTCGGACTTTTCGTATCTCCACATATAGCCGTGACAAGTTCTGTTTCTCCCTTTTGTGTTATTTAGTATCTGGCAAGGATTACACCCAATCTCGCGCGCAGCGTCTGAAACGCAATCCCACGCCTTAACAAATTTCCCGTCAAGAGAATATTGGTATATTGGTTTTGCTGCATAGTGCGACTTTCCGAGCCTACCTTTATTTACCGATTGTTTTCCGAGAGCGTAAAAACTATGCTTGATGTTTTCCGATGCAGTTACCCATTCAAGATTTTCTGCGCGATTGTTACGCTTGTTCCCATCTTTGTGGTTTACTTGCGGCTTTCCTTGTGGGTTATCTACAAACGCTTGTGCAACAAGAATATGTATAGATTTGTTTTTGTTTTCTGCGTTCTTGCAGAGCGTGACTGTATCATATCCTGACCGATGGTGCTTTTTTGCTAAAACCTTTTCTTTGCCGGTGTGATTATAGTTTAGGCTTTTTACTTCTCCGAAATCGCTTACCTCGTAAAGCCCCTCATATCCGGCTACTGGCATCCACATATAATCGCCTCTCTTTCGCTTGGTGGATTTGTTTGTTTTAATTATAGCACACATATTTTCTAGATACAACATCTGCGCAGATTTGTATAATAAAATTTTTATGAAAGGAGAGATTGATATGTCTCTTTCTGACGGCGGCGTTCAGGCTACTATGCCTGTTGCACCCGTAAATTCCAGCAACGGCAACGGCTTTGGCTGGGGCGGTGACGGCGCATGGTGGATTGTGCTGTTCCTCATCTTTGCCGCGTTCGGAGGCTGGGGTAACGGCTTCGGCTTTGGCGGCGGCAACAACGGGGGCGGAGTAGTTGACGGCTATGTTCTGGCTTCCGACTTCGCAAACATCGAACGCAAGATGGATATCAACGGCGGGCTGTGTGACGGATTCTATGCCGTGAACAACTCCCTGCTTACGGGGTTCGGTAATGCGGAGCTTTCCCGCTGCAATCAGCAGGCTGCGCTTATGCAGCAGCTGAACAATATGGCGATGCAGTCGGCAAACTGCTGCTGCGAAACCAGAGAGGCAATTCAGGGCGTGAACTATAACCTCGCGACGCAGGCTTGCGATACGCGCAACCAGATGCAGAACAGCACGCGCGACATCATCGACGCGATGAACTGCGGCTTCCGCAGCATCGATCAGCGTCTGACCGCGCAGGAACTGGCTGCGAAGGACGCCAAGATCGCCGAACAGAATCAGCGACTTTTCGCTGCTGAACTGGCGGCTTCTCAGGCGGCGCAGAACAACTACCTTGTGTCCACGCTTCGCCCGAGCCCGAACCCGGCTTATGTGGTAGCTAATCCGTACTGCTGCAACAGCGGATACAGCTACAACTACGGCTGCGGCAACTGCGCTTAACTCCATAACGTAGAGCTTTTTGTGATGTTTTGTTGACGTCAACAAAATGTTCGGCCTGACGCCGATACTCGACAGCAACGCGGCGGGGCAATCGTCCCGCCGCTATTTTTAACCGTGTCGAATTCGACACTTTTAGAGAGGAATGATTTTATGGCAGAATTTACGAATGTAAACATTCAGACAATTGCCGCAGGGCAAAATGTGCCTTTGACAGAAACGGCAGTCAGCACCAAACCGTGCATTGTGCATCGAGAGGGAAGTGGGCTTGTGACGCTTCGCGGGCTGACAAACCAGTGTAAGGCAGTTTTCAAAATTTCCTACGGCGGCAACATCGCCATCCCGACCGGCGGCACGGTCGAAGCGATTACCGCAGCGCTTTCCATCAACGGCGAAGCACTGTCAAGCGCTACGGCTACGGTAACTCCGGCAGCAGTCGAGAATTATTTTAATATCTACGTCTCTGCACAGGTCTGCGTACCGAAGGGCTGCTGTGTGACGGTAGGTATGCGTAATACAAGTACGCAGGCGGTCAATTTCGCGAACAGCAAGCTGACCGTCGAGAGAGTAGCATGAAGGGAGGAAGGAATATGTACGATTTAAGAAACCTTCGGGAAATGCTTTGCAAGGAGCTGGACGAGATCGCCGACAAGCGCGAAATGTCCGCTGGCGATCTGGATGCTATCCAGAAGCTGACGAGCTCCATCAAGAACACCTACAAAATCGAAATGCTCGAGGATGGCGGATACTCCCGCGACGGTGAGTGGGAAGCCGATATGCGCGGCACGTATGGCCGTGGCAGCTCTTACCGTGGTAGGCGACGTGACTC
>CAKUJL010000093.1 GCA_934661715.1 uncultured Oscillospiraceae bacterium
GCCGTGCAGCGGGCCCTTCAGGGAGCCCACCGCGCCCGCGATGGCGCTGTAGGTGTCCGTGCCGCTGGAAGAAAGGGCTCTGCAAACAAACGTCGAGTTGTTGCCGCCGCCGTGCTCCGCGTGGAGCATCATCATCATATCGAGCAGGTGCGCCTCTTCTTCGGTGTAGCTGGCGTCGGGCCTTATCATGCGCAGGAAATTTTCCGCCGCGGAGAGGTCCTTGCTCGGATAGTGGATGTGCAGCGACTCCCCGTCAAAATAGTGCCGGTTCACGGCGTAGGCGTTCGCGACGATGGCCGGGAACGAGCCGATGAGCTGGATGGACTGCCGGAGCAGATTTTCTACCGATGTGTCGTCGGGGTTATCGTCGTAGGAGTACAGAAGCAGCACGCTTCTTGCCAGGTCGTTCATGATATCGCGGCTCGGGTGGCGCATGATCATGCCCTCGGTGAAGCCGTCCGGAAGCTTTCTCGCTTCGCACATGATATCATTAAAATAGGAAAGCTCATCCTTTGTCGGAAGATGGCCCATCAGAAGCAGGTACGCGACCTCTTCGTAGCCGAACGTGCCGCTTTTGCGGTGCGCCTCGACGATCTCGTTTAAGTCGATGCCGCGGTAGTAGAGCTTGCCGGGCATGGGAACACGCCGTCCGTCTTCGATCAGGTAGCCCTGGACGCTGCCGACCTTCGTCACGCCGATGAGAACGCCGGTGCCGTCGCTGTTGCGAAGGCCGCGCTTGACGTCTCCAAAGAAATCTTCTGCCGGGATCTTGTATTCCTCGCGCACAAGGGCGCTGAGCGTATCGTTCATGCGGAAAGCCGCGGATGTCTTTTTCATAATCGTTCTCCTTGTCTCAAGGTCTTCGTGTTGCGGACATTATAACGCGTCCGTGTTAAGAATGCAAGAGTGAATTTGGAAACCTTCAAATTTTCTTTACATTTTCTTTATTAGTTGCATTTTTGCCTTCATATCCGCGAAATTTGCAAGTGAATTGCAAGTGCCTTAAAAATTCATGCATTTTTCTCTTGATTTTTCCGCGCACACTTGCTATACTGTCAAAAGTAAAATAAGCCGGGGACACCCGGCGCATTCCCCGCAGAAAGGATGATACCTATGATCAAGCTGTATGACGGCGGCGTCACGATACAAAACGGCTGTCCTGTAAAGGCGCAGGCTGCGACCGGAAAAGAAAAGACCATTGCCCGGCGCATTTTGGAGGCGCACAATTCCCCTTCCGCCGACGGCCAGCTCCACATTACCTTCGACGGCCTCATTTCCCACGATATTACCTACGTCGGCATCATCCAGACCGCGCGGGCCAGCGGCCTCAAGGCGTTTCCCCTTCCCTACGTGCTGACGAACTGCCACAACAGCCTCTGCGCCGTCGGCGGAACGATCAACGAAGACGACCACGTCTTTGGCCTGTCCGCGGCGATCAAATACGGCGGCGATTACGTCCCGGCCAATCAGGCCGTCATCCACCAGTACGCGCGGGAAATGATGACCGGCTGCGGCAAGATGATCCTCGGCTCAGACAGCCACACGCGCTACGGCGCACTCGGCACCATGGGCGTCGGCGAAGGCGGGCCGGAGCTTGTCAAGCAGCTGCTCAAAAACACCTATGACGTAGCCCAGCCGCAGGTCGTTCTCGTCTGGCTGACGGGAGACGTGCCGCACGGCGTGGGGCCGCACGATGTGGCGATTGCCCTTTGCGGCGCAACGTATAAAAACGGCTTCGTCAAAAATAAGATTCTGGAGTTCGCGGGCCCCGGCGTCAGAAACCTTCCGATGGATTTTCGCATCGGCATCGACGTGATGACGACCGAGACGGCTTGTCTGAGCTCCATCTGGGAGACCGACGAAGCCGTCGCCGAATACCTCAAAGTTCACGGAAGACCCGATTCCTACAAAGCGCTTCGCGTGGAAGACGGCGCGTATTATGACGCGTGCATCGAAATTGACCTCTCGAAGCTGGAGCCCATGGCGGCGCTTCCCTTCCATCCGTCCGAGGCCGTGACGCTGCGCGAGCTCATCGCGAACCCCGGAGACTATCTGCGTGAGGTCGAGCTTCGCGCGAAGGAGCAGTTCGGCGGCAAGGCCGAGCTCCATCTGACGGAAAAAGTCGTAAACGGAAAGCTCATGGTCGATCAGGGCGTCATCGCGGGCTGCTCGGGCGGCATGTACGATAATATCGCAGAGGCCGCGTCTATCTTAAACGGCTTCGACGTCGGCTGCGGCGATTTTTCGCTGAGCGTCTATCCGCCGTCGATCCCGGTCAATCTCGAGCTCATCCGAAACGGCGTGCAGCAGCAGCTTCTGGAAGCCGGCGCTCTTTTCAAGCCCTGCTTCTGCGGCCCGTGCTTCGGCGCGGGAGACGTTCCGGCCAACAACGCGCTCTCCATCCGCCACACGACCAGAAACTTCCCGAACCGCGAGGGCTCCAAGCCCGGAAACGGCCAGCTGGCGGGCGTGATTTTAATGGACGCGCGGTCGATCGCCGCAACGGCCAGAAACCACGGCGTGCTCACCTCTGCCGCCGACGTTGCCTACGACGCGCCGAAGACCGTCACGCGCACGTTCGACGCGGCAGTCTATGAAAAGCGCTGCTACTTTGGTTCCAGCAAGCCCCAGCCCGAGCATGCTCTGAAATTCGGCCCGAACATCACCGAATGGCCGAAAATTCCGGCACTGTCTGATAACCTTCTCATGCAGGTGGCGTCCGTCCTGCGTGACCCCGTGACCACGACGGACGAGCTCATCCCCTCCGGCGAAACGTCGTCTTACCGCTCGAACCCCCTGAAGCTTGCGACCTTCGCGCTTTCGCGCCGCGACCCCGAGTATGTCGCGCGAGCCAACGCGACGAAGGCACTGGAGGACGCAAGAGCCGACGGCCTCGTGCCGCCAGAGCTGGAAACGGTTCTTTCGAAGCTCGGATTATCCAAAGAGGACGCAAAAACCATGCAGCTCGGTTCCGTTCTCTTCGCCAACAAGCCGGGAGACGGCTCGGCCAGAGAGCAGGCCGCGTCGTGCCAGCGCGTTCTCGGCGGCTGCGCGAATATCTGCTACGAATTTGCCACCAAGCGCTACCGCTCCAACTGCGTCAACTGGGGCATGCTGCCGTTCACACTGGAAAAGGACGCGCAGTTCCCGCTTGCGCCCGGTGATTTTCTCTACGTGCCGGACGTGAAGCGAAAGGTCGAGGCAGGAGACGAGGTCTTCCCCGCGACGGCTGTGCGTGCGGACGGCTCGGTGCTTTCCCTGACGCTCTATCTCAAAAATACATCCGCGGAGGAACGCGAGTTGCTGCTGCGCGGCTGCCTCATGAACCACTACGCCGCGCAGAGTAAGGAGTAAGCCATGGACAAAATCAAAATGACAAACGCCATCGCAGAGCTCGACGGCGATGAAATGACGCACGTGCTCTGGGGCATGACTAAAGACGAGCTGATTTATCCCTTTGTCGACCTCAAGAGCGAATATTACGATCTGTCGATTCAGAACCGCGACGCGACGGAGGACGCCGTGACCGTACAGGCCGCCGAAGCCATCCGTCGCCTGCACGTCGGCGTCAAGTGCGCGACCATCACGCCGAATTTGCAGCGGCAGGAGGAATACCACCTCAAAAAGCTCTGGAAATCCCCGAACGCGACCATCCGCGCCATGCTGGACGGCACGGTCTTCCGCACGCCGATTCTGATCTCCAAGGTCAAGCCCGTCGTGTCCTGCTGGAAAAAGCCGATCACCATCGCGCGGCACGCCTACGGCGATATCTACAAGGCCGTCGAATACCGCGTTCCCGGCCCCGGAAAAGCCGAGCTCGTGTTCACGGACGAAAACGGTGTCGAGACCTCGCGGCAGACCGTGTTTGACTTCAAGGGCCCCGGCGTTTTGCAGGCGATGCACAACCGGGACGACTCGATCGTATCGTTTGCCCGCTGCTGCTTTACCTACGCGCTGTCCGTGAAGCAGGACGTCTGGTTTTCGAGCAAGGACACGATCTCGAAGGACTACGATCAGACCTTCAAGCTTCTTTTCCAGAAGGTCTTCGACGAGGAATTTAAGGACGCGTTCGAAAAAGCGGGCCTTTCTTACCGCTATGCCCTCATCGACGACGTGGCCGCGAAGGTCATCCGGTCCGAAGGCGGCATGATCTGGGCCTGCAAAAACTACGACGGAGACGTGATGAGCGATCTCATTGCCGCCGCGTCCGGAAGCCTTCCGATGATGACGAGCGTACTCGTCTCGCCGGACGGGAACTTTGAGTACGAGGCCGCGCACGGCACCGTCGTTGCGCACTACCACCTCTGGCGCGAAGGAAAGCCCGTCTCCACCAACCCTCTGGCAACGATCGCCGCGTGGGCCGGAGCGCTTCACAAGCGCGGAGAGCTCGACGGAAACACGGAACTCATGCGCTTTGCCGACTGCCTGAATAAAGCCGGTATCGACGTCTTTGAAGAAGGCTATCTCTCGGAGGACCTTGCCAGCCTCTGCGACCCGAAGGATCTCAAGGAAATGCCCGAAAACGGCAAGCTCCTGCGCCTCATCCGAAGCAGACTCGAAGAACTCTTATCCGCATGACCATCAAGGGACGACCCGGAAGGGCCGTCCTTTTTTGCGGCAAAATCTTAAAAATTCATAATCCGGCGCAAAAGATTGATTCTTTCCGCAAAATATGATAAAATGACAAAGTCTATGCAATAGGAAAGAAATTACGTCCGTAATTGGAGAGATTTTATGTCGCAATTAAAGCTGTTTGGCAACTCCCGTTCCGCCGCGCGTGTGGCTGGCCGCCGAAAGGCCGCTGAGGATACGACGCAAAGTGTGGACGCGCCAAAGGAACAAGTCAAAAAGCAGAAGGTCAAAAAGCCTCTAAAGGTTCTCGCCATCTGGCTGACCGTGATTCTATGTCTTGAAGGTCTTTACTTCTTCTGCTGCTACACCCAGAACGCCTTCGTCAAAAAATGGCGCACGATCTACATCCAGACCGCGATGTCCACCATGCGCCACCAGTGGATGGCGACGTACCTGCTTCCAGAGTCGGTCGTGAACGACGTCATGCAGAAGCGGGCCGAGGCCAACGAGAGTCTCGGAGACAAGGAAAGCTCCTGGGGCAAACCTGCGGAAGACGCGTCCTCCACCGCAGAACCTGTGAAGCCCGTCCAGCCGGAGGTCAAGCCCATCGACACCACCGTCACGGAGATGGAAACGGAGACCATGACGCCCGAAGACGAGCAGGCGCTTGCAAAAGAAGCGTTCTATGAGCTCTTCTGGGAGCTCGATCAGGCGACAATGGAGGCCTATGTGGAAGAAAACCCGTCCGTTCTCGATAACGGCTGGGAGAACATCAACATCAACGAGGCCGGCATCGAGGACAAGGGCACGTCCATCATGACCACGATGGGAGAGCAGGTCCTCGCCATCAACGCAAAAGAAGAGATCATGCTCGTCCGCGTCGAGGGCTCCGGCTACCGCGGCATTCTCGCCATCGCCAAGGACCCGGCGCGGCTGAACGTCGAAAACTCCTCCGGCGTCGGCCAGTTCGGCCAGCTCACCGGAACCATCGCGCAGGCGCACAACGGCATTCTCGCCACGACCTGCTCGGGCTTTATCGACATTGACAACCAGGGCAACTGGGGCAACGGCAACGGCGGCCTGATCGCGGGCTATGCGATGAGTAACGGTCACGGCTACGGCACACATTATGTCTCGAACCCGAACTTCCAGTATTACCGGTTAGAGATCCACACCGACAACCTGATCTACATCAAAAAGGTCGACCGCGAGGTCAGCGAGGACTGCCGCGACGCGACCGAGTTCCAGCCGCCCATCATCATCGACGGCGAAGTGCTCAAGAGCGACTACTGGGTCGAGGTCAACCCCCGCGTCTGCATCGGCCAGTCGGATAAGTACGAAATGCTGCTGCTCGTCATCGAGGGCCGCATCTACACCGAGGGCATCCTCGGCACCGACGTCAACGAGTGCGCACAGATCCTCAAGCGCCACAACGCCGTGCAGGCCATGAACGTCGACGGCGGCACGAGCGCCATGATGTGGTACGACGGCGAATACGTCATCCGCGGCTCCAACCCGCAGACGCGCTACACCGGCTCCCGCCCCGTCCCCAACGCGTTCGTTTATCACCGCCTCGAAGAAGAATAACAAGAAGCCGAAGCAGGATTCTCCTGCTTCGGCTTTTCCATGTGCTCTTCAGATTTGTAGGGGCGGACGACCCTGTCCGCCCTAGGGTGTATTCTTCCAACTCCCAATGTGACCGGCAGCGAGGAGTTTTTGCGC
>CAKUJL010000094.1 GCA_934661715.1 uncultured Oscillospiraceae bacterium
GGCAGCGATCGAACACACCGGCGTCTGCCTCAAGGACGTGCATTTTTCCTACACCGGAGACGAAAAAGACGAGGTGCTGCACGGCGTTGACCTGACGCTTCCGGAGGGGAGCTTCACCGCGCTTGTGGG
This sequence comes from uncultured Oscillospiraceae bacterium, assembly GCA_934661715.1. Classification (GTDB taxonomy): domain Bacteria; phylum Bacillota; class Clostridia; order Oscillospirales; family Oscillospiraceae; genus CAG-170. The sequence continues at coordinate 130 of CAKUJL010000094.1, forward strand.
CCCGTCCGGCGGCGGCAAGTCGACGGTCGCAAAGCTCATCGCCCGGTTCTGGGACGTGCGCTCGGGCGAAATCACCGTCGGCGGCGTGAACGTCAAGGATATGCCGCTTTCGCAGCTGTCTGAATGCGTGAGCTTCGTGACGCAGGACAATTTCCTGTTTCACTGCTCGCTGTTGGAAAACATCCGTCTCGGAAACCCCAGTGTGTCGGACGAAGAGGTCAAGGCCGCAGCAAGAGCGGCGCAGTGTGAGGAATTCATCTCCAAGCTGCCGCAGGGCTACGACACCCCCGCCGGTGAGGCCGGCAAGCGCCTTTCGGGCGGCGAGAAGCAGCGCATTGCGATCGCGCGGATGCTCCTTAAAAACGCGCCCATCGTCATTCTCGACGAGGCGACGGCCTTCACCGACCCCGAAAACGAGGATAAAATCCAGCGCAGCATCGCCTCGCTCACCAAAGGCAAGACGCTTCTCGTCATCGCGCACCGCCTGTCCACGATCAAAAACGCGGACAACATCGTCGTTTTGAAAGACGGCGCCATCGCCGCGCAGGGCACGCAGGAGCAGCTTCTTGAAGCGTGCGGTCTGTACCGGGATATGTGGCAGGCGCACGTGGGCGCAAAGAACTGGGCCGTTTCCAGTGCGGCAAAGGAGGGCTGAGTATGTTCAAAACCGTCAAGCGCATCATCGACTGGTGCGGAGAATGCAAGGGCAAGCTCTATCTCGGCTTCGTCATGACCTTTTTCTCGCACATTTTTGCGGCGCTGCCGCTGGGACTCGCCGCGTACACGGTGGGGCTTCTGATCGAAAGCCAGGCGTCCGGCGCGGCTTTTGATCTCTCGTGGATCTGGAAGAGCATTCTTTTGCAGATCGCGCTCGTCTTTTTCCGCTTTCTTTTTGACTTCTTCCGCGCAAAATTGCAGGAGCCGATCAGCTACCAGCTGACCGCGCGTGACCGTCTGGCCGTGGGCGACGCGCTGAAGCGGGTCTCGCTCGGCTATTTCCAGTCGGTCAGCACCGGCAACATCTTAAACTCCATCACGACGGGTCTTTCGACGCTGGAGAACATGGGCATCCGCATGATCGACAACTTTGTCGGCGGCTACCTCAACTTCCTCGTCATCTTCGTCTGCCTCGCGGTCTACAGCCCGGTGACGGCGCTCATCGCCCTCGGCGCGGCGGCGGTATCGCTTTTGTGCCTGCTTCTCATCTCGCACTACAGCCGCGTCAATTCCCCCGTGGAGGCGCAGGCCAACCGCGACATGACAAGCGCCGTTCTGGAGTATGCCAGAGGCCTGTCCGTCGTCAAATCCTTCGGCAAATCCGGCGCGTCGATGGACGCCGTGACGAAGGCCATCCGTGACAGCAAAAACATCCACCTCAAGATCGAGTGGGGCTACATTCCGGGCAACCTCCTGCACCTGCTGGCGCTCAAGTGCGGCTCGGTGGGTCTGGCCTTTGCCGCGGCGACACAATGCCTCGCGGGCAGCATGGACTTTTCGGTCATGCTGATGTTCGTGTTCTTCTCGTTCAGCATTTTCGCAAGTCTCGAGCCAATCAGCGACAGCGCCCACACCCTCGGCGTCATCGACGACGCGATGAACCAGCTGGACACGCTGAAGAGCGACCAGTTCATCGACTCGGGCGGCAGGGATATCCCCCTTTCGCACTTCGACATCGAATTCAAAAACGTCGACTTCGGCTACGATTCGCGGCAGGTGCTTCAGAACGTCTCGTTTACCATCCCCGAGAAGACCTCGACCGCCATTGTCGGCCCGTCGGGCTCCGGCAAGACGACGATTTGCAGCCTCCTTGCCCGGTTCTATGACCCGCAGTCCGGCTCGATCTCGGTCGGCGGACACGATCTGCGGGAGTTTACCTGCGACAGTCTGCTGTCAAACATCTCGATGGTCTTCCAGAACGTCTACCTCTTCCACGACACCATCCGCGCCAACATCCTCTTCGGCAAACCCGACGCGACGGAAGAAGAGCTCGTGGACGCGGCGAAGAAGGCCCGGTGCTATGACTTCATCATGGCGCTTCCGAACGGCTTTGACACCGTGGTCGGCGAGGGCGGCGGCACGCTCTCCGGCGGCGAGAAGCAGCGCATTTCCATCGCCCGCGCCATTCTCAAAAACGCGCCGATCATCATTCTCGATGAGGCAACCGCCAGCGTCGACCCCGAAAACGAACACCTCATCCAGCAGGCCATTTCCGCGCTGACCCGCGGCAAGACGATCATCACGATCGCCCACCGTCTGGCCACGATCGAACAGGCCGACCAGATCCTCGTCGTGCAGGATGGTCGTATCGCCGAACACGGCACGCACGATGAACTCGTGAGACAAAACGGCGTCTACAAGCGCTTTACCGACATCCGTAGACAGGCCGAGCTCTGGAACATCGCGTAATCCCCCAATACGCAAAAATCCCCGAACGAGCCTCGTTCGGGGATTTTCTTACTCCTGCCAGGATACCGTCAGGTTTTCATTTTCCCGTTCGCTGTCCCGCAGCACGTGCAAAAGCGCCAGCGCGTAGCCGCCCAGGCTCTCACAAAGCTTTGCCGCGTTCGTCACCTCGAGCTCTACCGGCTCGCGCAGGTCCGTCAGGCAGTCATAAAGCGCGTCGAGATTCTTCCCATACCATTCGGGAAGCGAAAGCGTTTCTCTCAAGGCCCGGTGCAGCGCCTCGCGGCTTCCAATCGTGCCGCCGTCAATCACTGCCCGCATCAGCCTTCCTCCCCGTAGAGAAGCTCGAAGGTCTCATAGTGATCCTCCGTGTAATAGATCAGCCCGTCGTTTGAAAACACGATGCGTTTGGCCCCGCGTTTGTCCGCTCCCAGCGTGTCAATGTCACACTCGGTGTAGCTCCTGCCGTCCTTTTCCGGCAAGATCCCCTCGTAGTTTCCGAAATGGCTGCCGCCGATGCACTTGCCGGACGCGTAGGGCTCGAGCGAACCGCCCTCCCAGCCGAGGCTCTGCGCCTCTTTTTTCGAAATGAAGTTCTGCGGCAGATGGCCGTAGGTGTGGATATAGAGCGCGACGTCCTCTTTTGTCGCGTAGGCACCGTCTTCGTCGATCGCGGGCGTTTCCTCGGGCGCTTCTTCTGAAGCTTTCTCCGGCGTTTCTGTGGCCGTCTCCTCGGGAACGAGGATTTCTTCGGCGAATTCGACATCCTCGTCGGGCGCAGATACTTCGGCAGGTTCTGGCTCACTGAGGGCGTCGGCGATCGCGGAAACGGTCTCGACCGTGGATTTTACGTCTTCCACCGTCACATTGCCGCCGCAGGCGGTAAGGCCGAAGACCAACAGCAGCGCTAACAATAACGCGAGTAGTTTCTTCATGGCAATTCCCCCAATCTTTTCGCGTCTATCATACCACACGAACGCCCGACTTGCAATTGCCGCCGAACGTGCTACAATAGAGGAAAAACGAAAAGGAGCGGTTTTATGGACAACCTCTTGATTCTCGTCACCTATCGCGCCAAGCCCGGACAGGGCCGGGCCTTCCTGAAAGAGATCGCGGAAAACGGCCTGCGCGACACTGTTTTAGCCGAAAACGGCTGCCTGCGGTACGACTACTATCTGGCAAACGGAAACGACGACGAAATTCTGCTCGTTGAAATGTGGCTGTCTCCCAAGCACCAGAGCGTCCACATGTCCCAGCCGCACATGCAGCAGCTCGCCGCGATCAAGGAAAAATACATCGAATCGACGGATGTCAAAAAATACACCGTTTGAGCGCACAAAACCCGGATGGAGTTCCATCCGGGTTTTCCTTATGCTCTTTCGCAATAGACCGTCACGCGGTTCTGCCTGCCGTAGGTGCAGGTATAGAGCGTGAGGGCATAGCCGCTCTCGGAGACCTTTTCGGTGTCCTCGGGGCTGATAATGTCGGTTTTGGCCACGACATAGGTGTTGACCGCGCCGTCCATCGTCGTAAACGTCACGCTGTCGCCAGCCTTCATCATGCCAAGGTTCGCGAAGTGGCCGATGTAATTGTGCCCGGCGATGACGAGGTTATCCTCCTCCGCGCTTCCGAACTGGCGGCAGGGGGCAAGCTTCAGCCGGTCATAGTCCCAATCGGCCATGACGGGAAGCTCCAGACCTAAGCTCGGCAGGGACAACACGCCCAGATACTCGTAATCGCCCACCATCGCAACCGGCGCGGGCTCTGTTTCCGCATCCTCCACGGGCGCGTCCATCGAGGGCTCGGGCGAAACGTCTTCCGGCTGCTCCTGCACTTCGGTTTGCATGTGCTGCGTCTGCGCCTGTTCGATCTGCTGCTGCAAAACGGCGGCGGTCTCCACGGCGGCAGCGCCCGCTTTTTCGTCCTCGACGCGGTTCGCGCCATACAGAGCCAGCGCACCGCCAATCAGCAGTGCGCCAGCCAGCACAAGCACAAGGCCCAGCTTTTTATGCATTTCCGGACTCCTTCTTCTTGCGCAGCATCGCGATGCCAACGCACAAAAGCGCCAGACCCAGAACCGCCATCACCGGCACGGGCCAGTTGAGCTGACCGGTCTGGATGAGCTTTTCGGTGTTGCGGACGGTGAAGGTCGTGCCGTTAAAGGAATACGACACGGTGTAGCCGTCGGGGACGTTCACTTCCACGACGTTCCAGTTGCGCTTGACGCTGGCGTCTAAATCGTGCCACGAATAGTGCCAGTTGTTCCAGTCGCCGAGCGTCACGGTGTCCACGACAGTATCGCCGTCGCGCAGCTCGATGGTAACGGACGTCGGATGGTTCTTGCCGCCGACCCAGAGCTTGTCGACCGCGAGATAGGTCTTGTCCTCTTCGGGCTTCGGCTTGGGGTCGTCGCGGTGGGAGGGCGAGGAACGATAGTGGTTCGTGAAATTGAGCTCGGTCTTCGTCTCGGCGGTTTCATCCGCGCCATCCTTGCGGACAGCAACCGCGCAGTAGAGACCCTTGTCGAATTCGCCGGTTTCCTTATCCTGACCGTTGAAGACGGTGATCTTGACGTTATAGACCGTGCTGTCGTAGTTGCAGCGCGAATAATCGCCCGCGATCTGCTTAACGGTGTAGTGGTACTCGCCGACGCGGTCAAACTTCATTTCGCCGAAATAACCGGTAAAATCGCCGGTTCCGGTGCCCTTGATCACGAGATCGGCATAGAGCGTTCCGTCTTCTGCGGTAGCCACAGTAGCAGGCATCGGCGCACCGTCCGGGCTGACGGCGGTGAGTCGGAAGGTGTAGTCACGCTCGGCCGTCGACGAGATATCGCCCGTGATCGTCAGATTGACCTGCAAATTCACAGTGTCATTCTCGACCGTCGCGGCATAGGCCGGGACCATTGACACGCACAGCAGCAGCGCAAGAAGCAGCGCCGCGCATCTGTTCCATGCTTTTTTCATAGGGTACCTCCCACTCAAGTTTCCGGCGTATACGGAACCATCCGCGCCAGAAGAATCGTTCTTGCATCCGTAAATTCCGTCGAGCAGGTCGACATCGCGAGAATTTTCGGCTGCTGCGCCTGCCGCGTGGTCTTGATCGCGCCGGCGTGCAGGTGCATGGCGTTTTCGCTGGCAAAATCCAGCAATCCGCTTATATCATCCCGCCACTGGCCCGGCTGGAAGATCGCGTCCTCCGAGGCCGGAACGAGCAGACAGGCAAGAATTTCGAGTTTGTAAACCTTTCCCGGCAAAATCAGCTCGCCGGTGGTGTTTTCATTGAAAAACTGTTCGTCTTTATAGCGGTCTAAATCGCCGAACATGCGGCTGTTTTCCATGTGGTGGCCGTAGAGCAGACTATAGCTGTCTTCAAAGCGGCTTGAGTTGCCGGAGTCCAGAAAAATGCTTCCGGCGAGGGCAAAATTGCCGTAGACGTCGGTGTTGATGTAGCTGAGGTTGTCCTCGCCCTGCAAAACCGGGTAGTCGATCTGGGTATTGTCTAACGTCACCCAGCCGCAGACATCGGCGTTGATGTGCCGCAGCTCCGCGAAGGACGCTTCGTCCTCCGTGCCGTCTTCGTTCACGGTGGGCTTGAGCCTGAGCATATCGGACTGGACATTTTCCGCCGCGGCATAGACGCGGCTGTTGTCCCAGAGCGCATAGGCCGAGTATGCGC
>CAKUJL010000095.1 GCA_934661715.1 uncultured Oscillospiraceae bacterium
GCTGATACGGTGCGAAAGGCGGTAAAATCGCGTAGGGGGCGATGCCCACATCGCCCCATTGGGCATTGCGAATTCGCTGAAGACCTCCGAAAAAACGGTGCTTACTGCCGGGCCGATGAAGGGCATCGGCCCCTACGCAAGACGGAGTCTTTCTCAAAAACCGGAAAAAGGGAGTGCCGGTTGGCACTCCCTTTTTTTATTTACTGGCGGTGCGGCTGCATGCGGTGCAGCTCTCGGAGGGCGGGATGCAGGTGTCGTTTTTGCCGGGGAAGAACGCGTCCATCGGGAAATCGATCTGGCTGAAGACTTCGCAGGGATTTTCGTCCGCCGCGCCGGAGACGTTGGGGCAGCTCTTCGTGGGGATGCAGTAATCAAACGTCGGAATCAAAAGCTGCGTCGCACGCTCGAGTCTGGCGATGGAGAACTGGCCGATCGTGACAAGAAGGCGCTTACACTCCCCGCTGAGGACCAGCTCTTCGTCGAAGCACTCCAGAATCGCCGGCGGGATCTGCGGGGTGTCGTTCGTGCAGCAGTTGCACGCGCAGACCTCCTGCACGCGAGAACCCAGAATCATCGGGTCGACGACCTCGACGATGGCCTCGGGCGCACCGGCCTCCTGAAGCCCCTTTTTGCACAGGCAGCTCTTGTAGCTCCGGCTCGAGAAAATTCTTGCCGACGTGTCCCCGCCAAAAAGCACCAGCCGCTTGGAGAAGACGGCAAGACCCGTAATGGTGCAGGGTCTTCCCGCGGTCATGACGGCGTCGGCGATGACGCGGTAGTAGTACGTAATGTCGACGGTGTAGTAGCCCGCGGAATAGGGGACGGGGTCTAACTGGATGGCCACGTGCATGAGCTCGACGTATCTTGCCTTTGCGCTCACGGCCTTGTCGAGCGTACACTGCGACTCGACGGTTAAGTACACGTGCAGATCTTCGATGCAGTCCTTGGCAAGGCAGCTGTCGGTAATCTTATCGGTATGCACGCAGACCGCCTCGCGAATGCCGCGCAGGTCGCACGCGGGCGTGCTCTGGGTCGTATCAGACATACGGATAAACCTCCTTTAATATGACTTTCCCTACAGTCTATGCGCAAGGGCGAAAATGTGAAACCGGAATTGCGTGTTTTCGCGCGGCGTGATGGACAAACGGCGCAAACTATGGTATCATATCCATATCTATGACTTTATGACGATGGAGTGTGCCGGAATGAAGACGGACATCATGGGTATCGCGTTTGACAATGTGACGATGCAGGAGGCTTTGCAGAAGGCCCGCGAAATGTTAAGCGGCGGGAAAACCTGCTACGCGGTCACGCCGAACGCGGAAATTGCGTATGAGGCGTTAAAGGACGAGGGCTTGCGTGCGCTTCTGAACGAGGCGGACCTCGTTCTGCCAGACGGCGCGGGCGTGGTGCTGGCGTCTAAGATTTTGAAAACGCCTCTGAAACAGAAGGTCGCGGGCGTCGACTTTGCAGACGGTCTGCTTGGCGTTCTGGCCGAGACCGGAAGAAGCGTCTATTTACTCGGCAGCAAGCCCGGCATCGCGGAAAAGGCCGCGGAAAAGATGCTGCAAAAGCATCCGGGTCTTACCATCTGCGGCATGCACGACGGCTATTTCAAGGACGAAGCGCCCATCATCGAGGCCGTGAATGAGGCAGACCCCGACGTGCTGTTCGTCTGCCTCGGCGCTCCCAAGCAGGAGCTTTTCATGAAGCGGCATCAGGGGGAGCTTCATTGCAGGCTCATGATCGGCCTCGGCGGGTCGCTGGACTCGTTCGCGGGCACGGTGAAGCGGGCGCCCAAATGGATGATCAAGGCCAATCTCGAGTGGCTCTACCGGCTTTATAAGGAGCCGAAGCGCTTCGGCCGGATGCTGCGACTTCCCAAATATCTGTGGGCTGTGGCGCTGAAAAGAATAAGAGGATGAAAAACATGGGCAAACTCATTGTATTCGAAGGCACCGACGGAACGGGCAAGTCCACGCAGTACGCCCTGGCCTGCAAACGGCTGGCGCAGGACGGAATTTCGTATCAGAACATCAAATTTCCGCAGTATGACGAGCCGTCGTCGGCGCTTATCAGGATGTATCTGGGCGGCGAATTCGGCAAAAACCCGGACGCCATCAATCCCTACGCCGCGTCGACCTTTTACGCCGTCGACCGGTACGCGGGGTATGAGCGCGTCTGGAAGGACTTTTATGACCGGGGCGGCGTCGTCGTCTGCGACCGGTACACCACGTCCAACGCCGTCCATCAGGGAAGCAAGCTGAAAAAAGAAGAGCAGGGCGAATTTTTTACGTGGCTCTATGATCTGGAATACGACAAGATGGGCCTTCCGAAGCCCGATCTGGTGCTCTGCTTTGACATGCCGACGGAGCTTGCGCACCTTCTGCGCGAAAAGCGCGATACGCAGGGCGTCGGCGCATCGGATATTCACGAGCACGCGGAAGCGTACCTGTCCCGATGCCGCGAAACGGCGCGGCTTGCCGCCAAGCACTACGGCTGGACGCTCATCTCGTGCGTCGAAGACGGCCGTCTTCGCTCGATCGAGGACATTCACGAAGAGGTTTACCGGCATATGAAGGCCTGTTTGGAGGGGTAATAATGGTTATTATGATTTTGGGAACCGGCTTTGAGCCGGTCGAAGCGATCGCTCCGTGCGATATTCTGCGGCGCGGCGGCGTGGAGGTGCAGCTTGCCGGCATCGGCGGCACAACGATCGAGGCCGGTCACGGCATCACGGTCAAGGCCGACTGCACGGTAGAGCAGGCCGATTTTGAAAACGCCGAAATGGTGATTCTGCCCGGCGGACTCGGCGGGGTGCGCTCAATTCTCGGCTGTGAGACGGCATTAAACGCGGTGAAAAAGGCGTATGAACAGGGAAAATTCGTCGCCGCCATCTGCGCGGGCCCGACGATCCTGGCGCAGCTGCACATCACCGACGGCAAGACCGCCACGTGCTATCCCGGCTGTGAAGCGCAGATGGGAAGCGCAAAGTGCGTACAGCAAGACGTGGCGCGGGACGGCAAGGTGATCACCGGCAGAGCTGCCGGGGCGGCAATTGCGTTTGGACTTTCGCTTCTGGAAGCGCTGCGCGGCGAAGAAACGGCGAAGATGATCGCGGGCGCGATCGTCTATTGCGGCAAGTAAAAGGGGAGGAACCTATGTCCGACCACGAAGAAAAGAAATTGGACAGCTTCGATGACAGCATGGACGATTTTTCGTCCATGTCCATTGACGAGCTGATCGCGTCGACCAAGGCGGATATCGCGCGGGTCGACCGCATGATGGGAACGTCCCGTCTTCCGGATGCGCAGGAGGAAGAAAGCGCGGAGACTCCGGATGCACCCGTTCCGGACGCTGGCGAGGTGACGCTGGATGACGGCGAAGAGCCTTCCCAGAGCGCGGAGCCCGCGCCCGAGCCCTTTGAGCCGAAGCTCCCAGAGGAGTACGCGGACTTGAGTCTGGACAGCGAGCAGACGGAGGACGCGCCCGAGGAGCCGGAAAAGCCGCGTCTTGCCGCGGGGCTCAAGGTGCTTTTGTATGTGTGCTGCGTGCTGGCCGCGTCGGTCATTCTGGCGGTCGTGGGCTGGCGGCTGGCAGACGATGTGCTGGCGCTCACAAAGCCCGACGAGGAGGTCACGATCACCGTGCCCGAAAACGCGACGGTCGCGGACGTGAGCCAGGAGCTCAAAAAGCAGGGCCTCATCGAATACGAGTGGCTGTTCCGGTTTTACTGCCTGTATTCCCATGCCGAGCGGAAGATCCAGCCCGGCACGTATGAGCTCAACCATTTATACGACTATCACGCCCTGGTCAACGGCATGACCCCGAGCGCCGGCGTTCGCGCGACGACGGAGCTGACCATCCCCGAGGGTTACGAGTGCGAGGATATTTTCGCGCTGCTGGCCGATGCGGGCGTTGCGAGTGTCGCCGATCTAGAGAAGGCCGCGGCGGAGTATGAATTTGACTACGCGTTCTTACAGGACCTTCCCTACGGCGATAAAAACCGGCTTGAGGGCTATCTCTTCCCGGACACGTACCAGTTCTATCTGAACGACAAGCCCGAGGACGTGCTGGGCCGGTTCTTGCGCAATTTTGACAGCAAGATCACCGACGACATGTACGCTGCGCTGGACGATCTGAACGAAAAGCTGGCGGCCAGAATGCGGCAGAACGGCTTTGACGAAACCGAGATCGCAGACGCGAAGCTCTCGTTCCACGATGTTATCACGGTTGCGTCGCTTGTTGAAAAGGAGACGGCTAAAACGTCCGAAAGCGCGTCTATCGCCTCGGTCATCTATAACCGGCTTTGCAGCAAGCTCTATCCGTGCTTGCAGATCGACGCGACGATCCAGTACGCTTTGGAAGAGCGCAAGGAGGTGCTCTCGAACGCGGACAAGGCGATCATCAGCCCCTACAACACCTACACGAACGCCGGTCTTCCCGCGGGCCCGATCGCAAACCCCGGCATCAACTCCATCCGCGCGGCATTGTATCCGGCGGACACGGACTACTATTTCTACGCTTTGGGCAACGACGGCGTGCACAAGTTCTCGAAGACGTACTACGAGCATCAGGACTTCCTTGCAAGCCTTTCCGGCGATACGACGGACGAAGAACAGACCTCGGATGCGGCAGACGGCGAGACGAATGGGGACAGCGCGGACGCTTCTTCGCAAGCAGACGCCAATGCCGACGCTCAGGCCGATGGAGGGACGCAGGATGCCGCGTAAACCGGAACTTCTCTGCCCGGCGGGCGATATGGAAAAGCTGAAGATGGCCGTTTTATACGGCGCGGACGCGGTGTATCTGGCGGGAACGAGCTTCGGCATGCGCTCTTTTACGGGGAATTTCACCGCCGAAGAGCTTCCGAAGGCTGTCTGCTTTGCACATGAACACGGCGTGCGCGTGCACGTGACGGTCAACACCATGCCGCGAAACGACGAAGCCGCACAGCTTCCGCAATGGCTGGAGTTACTTTCCGACGCGGGCGTGGACGCTTTGATCCTTGCCGACCTCGGCGTTTTCACGATGGCGGGTAAATACGCGCCAAAGTGTGAGCGGCACATTTCGACGCAGCAGTCGATCGCAAACTATGTCTGCGCCCAGAGCTGGTTTGACCTTGGCGCGAAGCGCGTGGTGCTGGCGCGGGAATTGAGCCTTCCGGAGATCATCACCATCCGCGAAAAAGTCTCGCCGGAGCTGGAGCTCGAGACCTTCTGCCACGGCGCGATGTGCGTGTCGTATTCGGGAAGGTGCCTGCTCTCCAACTACATGACGGGACGCGACTCCAACCGCGGCCAGTGCGCCCAGCCGTGCCGGTATCAGTACGCGCTGATGGAGGAGAAGCGGCCGGGAGAATATTTCCCCGTCTTTGAAGACGAAAAGGGCACGTACATCATGAACTCGCGCGATATGTGCATGATCGACCACTTAAAAGAGCTCACCGACGCCGGCGTCGACTGCTTCAAAATCGAAGGGCGGGCAAAATCCGCGTACTATGCCGCCATCGTCACGGGCGCTTACCGGCACGTTCTGGACGACGTGCTGGCCGGGCGCGAGGTGGACAAAATCTGGCGCGACGAGGTCGAGCACGTTTCGCACCGGCACTACTCCACGGGCTTTTTCTTCGGCCAGCCGGGACAGTATACCGAGAGCTCGCGCTATATCAGAGACTGGCAGATCTGCGCGGTCGTGGAGAGCTGCGACGAGGACGGAAACGCCGTTTTGAGCCTGCGCAACAAATTCCGCGCCGGAGACGAGGTCGAGCTTGTCGGCCCCGACTGCAAGCCGTTTTCGTGGACGGCAGGCGATATGCAGGATTTGGACGGACTTCCGCTCACAGAGCCCAGAACGCCGCAGATGCTTTTCCGCGCGAAGCTTCCCAAGAAGGTCCCCGCGATGAGCTTCGTCCGGCACGCGGTCGAGCTGTCCGGAAAATAGAATTTTCTGGCTTTTTTCGAAAACACTATTGACATTGCGCGGAATTGTGATAAAATAACCGCAATATTGAATTTTGCGATGACGAACCGAGCAGGACAAACGCGGCCAGAGCGAGAAGGGGACAGTGCAAGCCCTTCGGCAGTGCAGGTCTTGCAGCCAGTTCTGAGCATCCGGAGGAGGACTCCGGCGGGCGCTCCCGATATTGAGCAGCTAAGATGCGATTTTTCGCAATTAGGGTGGTACCGCGATCAACCTCGCC
>CAKUJL010000096.1 GCA_934661715.1 uncultured Oscillospiraceae bacterium
GCCGGTTTCCAGTGCTTCTTTTAATCTGCTCATGCCTTCTTCCCCCTCTGGTTGATCGTTCTCGGATACGCGACCTTCTCATAGCCCTTATCCGGCCGGGTCATCGACAGCTTGTCGAGCTGGCCGAGCTGCTCGAGGCGCTTGTAGATCTTGATCCATGCGCAGTCGTTTTCGGGGTTGACCTCGCACTTGCCGTTCTTCTGGCCGCCGCAGGGGCCGTTGACAAGGCTCTTGGCGCACTGGGTGATGGGACAGATGCCGCCGGTCGTGCCGAGCACGCAGTCGCCGCACATCTTGCAGGCTTCCTCCCAGATGCCCACACGCGCGACCTCGCCGAGGAACATGGTGTTGTTGGCGGGATAGACGGGGATGCCGGTGCAGTTTTTCGCGATGGTCTGCACGCCGTCGCCGCAGGACATGCACACGATGCACTCGGGTGCAGCGGTGGAGATGGCCTTACACTTGGCGCGGACGCCGAGCTTCATGCAGCACGCGTCTGCAACATCGGTGAGGACGACGGTCTTGCCCGCTTCCTCGAGGGTTTTCTTCATCGCTTCGACTTCCGGTGCGCCGCCGGTCTGACATGTGGACGCACACAGGCCGCAGCCGATGACGGCGACCGTTTTGGCTTCACCGACCATGGCCATAACCTCTTCCAGAGGCTTTTTCTGTGTAATAATCATACTGATGATAACTCCTTATCTGATCTTCGTGTCCGGCAGCCTGCCCGCTCGCGGCGGACACAAGTCTAAAGCTATCATATCGTATTTTTCCATGGAAATCAACGTGTTTCCCTGCCGGAAAAATCGGGATTTTTTTGTGTTTTCCGCCGAACAGCGTCTGTCCGCGCAGCGCGGCGGTTTTTGGCGGCGAAATGCGCAGACGGTTGCTTTTTCGCGCATTTTGTGGTATTTTGTTTATGAATATGCAAAGAATAAGAAGGTGAGGCATACGAAGCGAATTTTTCCGCTGCTGCTGGCGGTTCTGTGCGTGCTGGCGCTGGCGATTCCGGCGGGCGCCGCGGACTCGACCGTCATCACCGATATGAAAACAGACTGCCTCGTGGACGCGGGCGGCACGTGCCAGATCACGCAGACCGTGAGCGTCGACATCGCGGGCACTGAACAGTCCATTCAGCTCCCGCTGGCGGCGAACGCAAAGCACGTCAATGTCGCGGGCTACAAGTACAAAAAAACGACGCAGGACGGCTACACGGTCCTCGTCCTTTCCTCCAACGGCGGTTTTTCCGGCAGCAGGACCTTTACCATCAGCTACAGTCTTTCCGGTCTTGTGACCGAGCAGGACAAGGTGCAGACCATAACCTTGCCGCTTCTGGCCCCGAAGTGGAGCTGGGCGATCGAAAACTACACGTTCACCATTTCGCTTCCCGCCGCGTTCGAGGGCTACCCGGCCTTTACGAGCGGCTACTACGCGGACGTCATCGAGGACTATATGACCTTCACCGTGCGCGACGGCTTCATCGCGGGCTCGATGAACACGGCGCTGCGCGACCATGAGTCGCTTTCCATGACGCTGGTCGTGGGCGAGGGGTATTTCTCGGGCAAATATGCCAGCTGGTCGTCCGGCTGGGTCGAGACGGTGCTGGTGCTGGTGTTCAGCGGACTTGCGCTTTTGTATTGGTTCCTGACGCTCCGGTCGAAGCGGCTTCGCCCGGCGAGCCGGTCTGTTCCACCGGACGCGGCCTTGCCGTGTGATCTTCCGTATCTGCTGGCGGGCGGCACGCCGGACTTCAATATGCTCATCTGCCACTGGGCGGCGCTTGGCTACCTCACGATCGAAATGGACGAGAAGGGCCACGTGCTGCTGCACCGGCAGGTCATCATGGGCAACGAGCGAAAGCGGCTCGAGGTCAAGATTTTCTCGTCTCTTTTCTCCCGCGGCGATGTGTGCGACGGGGCAAGCCTTGTCTATAAGACCACCGCGCAGAACGCGATGCGGGCCATCCGGCACTACTGGGACAAGCGGCTTTACAGCCGGTCCAGCGGCAATGTGAAGATCACGCGCGGCCTTTGCGCTCTGGCAGCGAGCGTCGCGACGCTTTCGATGATGAGCCAGCTGCTTCCGACGATGGCGCTGCGGGCGCTGGTGCTGATCTTGTGCATGGTCGTGGGCTTTTTCCTGAGCCTTCTCATTTCGCGCATGGCGCAGGCGTATTATCTGGGGAACATTCCGGCGATGATTCTGTCTGCCGTTTGTGCGCTGGCGCTTCTGATCGCCTCTCAGCTGTCAGGCGGCGGCATTTCGATGCTGGTCGCCGTTGCGGTGAGCATGGCCTGCGGCGTTCTGACGCTGCACGGCGGGCGGCGCACCGAGCTCGGCACGCAGCTCATCTCCCAGAGCCTCGGCTTCCGCAAGGGGCTTGAGAAAATTTCCGAGCGGCACCTTGCGATGCTTCTGTCGCGCGACGGGCAGTATTTTTACCGGCTTCTTCCCTACGCGCAGGCCATCGGTCTCGGGCAGGATCTGTCCCGCCGCCTCGGAGATACGGAGCTTGAGCCCTGCGAGTGGTACGTCACGCGCGTCCCCGCCGCAAGAACCGCGCTGGAGTTTTATAACCAGCTGCGCCCCGCGCTCGAAATGCTCGAGCTTTCGATCCGGAAATAAAAATGTCCCGCCGTACCGGGCCGGTATGGCGGGATTTTCATGCTGCGCCCGTTCCCCTCTGTAGGGGCGGACGACCCTGTCCGCCCTCTGGAAGTTACGAATTCGCCGCAGATTTATACATTTCGGTCGTTTTCCTGCGGGCGGACAGAGTCGTCCGCCCCTACGGGAATTCAAAAATATATCGGCATTACGGCTTTTTCATATGCAGCACATCGAGCAGGGTGAAGCCGGAGAGGTAGGTTCTTACGGTCTCGTCGAGGCCCTGCCAGAGGGGGTACGTGCTGCACGAGGCGGCGTTCTCGCAGCCCTGTCCGGATTCCAGACACGAAACCGGCGCAAGCGTCCCTTCGGTGAGGCAGAGGATGTCATAGACCGAGTAGTCCTCCGGCTTTTTCGACAGGCGGTAGCCGCCGCCCTTTCCGCGCAGCGCGTCGAGAAGCCCGGCCTTGCTCAGAACCGAGAGAATGCTCTCCAGATATTTTTCGGAGATGCCCTGCCGCGCGGCGATCTCGGCAAGCGGAATATAGCCGCTGTCCAGATGCGACGCCAGATCCAGCATCACCCGCAGCGCGTAGCGGCCCTTCGTGGAAATCATCATAGGCAGTTCCTCCTTTTATAAACCTACTATACTACAGGGTTAAAGGTTTATCAAGTGCAAAGCTCCATTTTACTTTCGCCTTTTTCTATGATAGAATGAAAGGTACTGATTTGATCCACAGGAGAACAACATGACGAAGGATATGACGCGGGGCACGCCGTGGAAGCTGATCGTGCAGTTTGCGCTGCCGATCATGGCGGGAAACCTCTTGCAGCAGCTCTATAACACCGCCGACACCATCATTGTCGGCAATTTCAACGGCCAGCAGGCGCTTTCCGCCGTCGGCTCGTGCACGGCGCTGACGGTTCTGTTCACGGCGCTGGCCATCGGCTTTTCCATCGGCGCGGGCGTTCTGGTCTCGCAGTACTTCGGCGCGAACCGGCTCGAGGAGCTGCGGCGCTATGCGGCCTCGTCGATCGTTCTGATGCTGGCAATGGGGCTTTTGATGTCCGCGATCGGCTTTTTGAGCGCGGAGCTGTTTCTGGTGAAATTTCTGGGTACGCCGGCATCCCTTCTGCCGCAGGCCAGCCTCTATTTCAAAATTTACGCGGCGGGGCTCGTGTTCCAGTTCGGCTACAATATCGCCGCGGCGATTTTGCGGGCGCTGGGAGACAGCCGGGCGACGCTGCTGTTCCTGCTCATTTCGTCGGTTCTGAACGTGCTTCTGGACCTTCTTTTTGTGGCGGTATTTCACATGGGCGTCGCCGGTGCGGCCGTCGCAACCGTTCTTTCGCAGATCGTCTCGTGCGTGGTGGGCTTTTTCTACATGCACAGGCGCTATGAACTGCTGCGCTTTTCTCTTTCGGAACTGCGCTTTGACAAAACGGCGGCCCTGCGCGTGCTTCGCATCGGAACGCCGATGGCTTTGCAGCAGTCGATCGTCTCGTGCGGATTTCTGTTCTTGCAGAAGCTCGTCAATATTTTTGGCGAGAGCATGATCGCCTCGTATACCGTGGCCAACCGGATGGAAAATATTCTGATGATCCCGATCATTGGTCTTCAGAACACGATGGCGACCTACGCCGGACAGAACATGGGCGCAAAGCTTCCCGACCGCGTTTCAAAAGGTCTCGGGCAGGGCGTTCTGGTGTCGCTTCTCATGACGGCGTGCCTGTGTGCCTGCCAGCTTTTGGGACGGCCCGTGATCATCGGTGCGTTCGGGCTGGACGAAGCGGCAGCGGCCATCTGCCGGCAGCATCTGCTTGCCTCGGCGCTTTCGATGCCCATTTTCGCGGTCTATTTCCCGGCCAACGGCATGTTTCAGGGCGTGGGCGAGGGCTTTTTCGCGACGTTCTGCGCCCTTCTGGCGCTGGGGCTTCGCGTGGTGTTCGCCTACTGCCTGTATAAAACCGCGTTTTTCGGCTTCACGGCCATCTGGTGGAGTCAGGCGATGGCGTGGACGGTGACGCTTCTGACCTGCTACACACATTTCTTCCGCGGCGGCTGGAAGAAGAAAAATCTCGTCGGATAAGGAGATATCTATGCAGTACAAATTTTTCGCGCTCATTTCCCGAATGCGCTACATTGCCCGCTGGGGCCTCATGCGCAACACGTTTCAGGAGAACATTCAGGAGCACAGCCACATGGTGGCCGTTCTGGCGCACGCGCTGGCGCTCATCCAAAGAGACATTCTGGGCCAGCCCGCAGACCCCGACCGGTGCGCGGCGGCGGCGCTGTTTCACGACGCGTCCGAAATTCTGACGGGCGATCTGCCGACCCCCATCAAGTATTTTAACCCGCAGATCAAAAAGGCGTACAAGCAGGTCGAGGCCGTGAGCTGTGAAAAGCTGCTGGGTCTTCTGCCGCAGGAACTGCAAAAGAGCTATGAGCCGCTTCTTTTTGAGTCGGACGAGGCGGTCGCGGTCATCGTCAAGGCAGCGGACAAGCTTTCGGCGTACTTAAAGTGCGTCGAAGAGCTCAAGGCCGGAAACTCGGAGTTCACGCAGGCCGAAAAGCAGACAAAGCAGGCGCTTATCGACATGCACCTGCCGTGCTTGGACTACTTCATGGAACACTTTTTGGATAGCTTCCGGCTCACGCTCGATGAGCTTGAGTGAGCCCTGCAGCCCCGCGAGCCGCTGCATTTTTGTAAAAATCGTGCAAGAGCGGCAGATCTGCGGTCAAAAATATGACAAAACTCACACTTGCCAATTTTGCTTCCAGCCGCTATAATGGCTGACGGTAAAAGTACGGAAGGGAGTGCGAGGCTATGAAAAAGGCAATGTATCTGATCTGCGGCTGTGGCGCTCCCGTTTTTGTTTCGGGCGGCAGTGTTTTCAAAACGCCGGATCGGTGTTTTTCCAAGATAGAGGAATTGTGATTGGTGTTTCCATTCACAGTTCCTTTTTTTTGGACCTGAACGCCGCCTCCCGAACGCGGATTAAGAGAGGAGATCAAAAATGGGTAAAAAGAAGATTCCCGAAGAAGGCATCTATGATGCAAGACAGCTCGGCGCAGGCCGGATGTTCGTGCTCGGCTTCCAGCACATGTTCGCAATGTTCGGCGCGACGGTTCTGGTCCCGATCCTGACGGGCCTTGACGTCTCGACGACGCTCCTGTTCGCCGGTCTCGGCACGCTCCTGTTCCACCTCATCACCGGCGGCATCGTCCCGGCATTCCTCGGTTCGTCGTTCGCCTTCCTCGGCGGCTACGCAACCATCGCTCCCATGATCGACGGCCAGCCGAACAGCGAAATGCTTCCCTACGCCTGCTTCGGCGTCGCGTGCGCAGGTCTTGTGTACGTCGTGCTCGCGGGTCTGTTCAAAGCCTTCGGCGCCAAGAAGGTCATGCGCTTCTTCCCGCCGATCGTCACCGGCCCCATCATCATCGCCATCGGCCTGAACCTGTCGTCTTCCGCCATCAACAACTGCGCGCAGAACTGGTGGATCGCGATGGTCGCCATCGTCATCATCATCGCCGCCAACATCTGGGGCAAGGGCATGATCAAGATCATCCCCATTCTGCT
>CAKUJL010000097.1 GCA_934661715.1 uncultured Oscillospiraceae bacterium
TGCAGGCCGCCGCGGAGATCGCTTAGCTCTGCACGCGCCTCCGCGGTTCGGGGTTGGATGCGGGACGCACCCTTGCCTTCCCCTGGAGGCCGATTCCCCCTATCAGGGGGAAATGTCCCGAAGGGACAAAGAGGGTAGGGACAGGTGCCGACCAGAGGGAGGCGGATGAGGGTCGGGGAGCAGTTACCACATGCGTTGCAGTATGTTAGTGCTCCCTGTCCCTCATCCGACCCCGCTTCGCGGGGCCACCTTCCCCCAGGGGAAGGCGTTGGGCGCGGTGCTTTTTCTTGGCATTTTCTGATTTCAAATTTCGTATTACTAAATTTATTATATTTGGTAATACCAAATATAGCAAGGGCTTTCGTTCCTATAATTTGAACAGAAACGGAGGCGAGGCTATGCGGACACGAAAATTGGAGCTTGGAACGCGGAATCTGATCGGCGCACGCGTCACACAGCTGCGGCTGGAGCGCGGGATGAAACAGGTCGAGCTTCTGGCGCAGCTTCAGCTCAAAGGCGTTGATTTGAGCGTCCCGGCACTCTCGCTTCTCGAAGGCCAGCGCCGTCCGGTCTCCGACATTGAACTTGCCGCACTGGCCGACATCCTTCACGTCTCCGCCGACACCCTGCTAGGCCGCTAAGCAGCCCCCTCACAAGGATTTTTGCAAAGCAAAAATGCCTTGTGACGGCCAAAGGCCGAAGGTTTGCCGCTCGGCAACAGGATCGTTGTAAACGAGCCAAAATCCGACGCAGTCACAAACCAGAAAGAGAGTGCTCACGTAACCGTAAGCGCTCTCTATTTTTGACTGCACAAATTGTCGAGAACCCCCGAGGAGTCTGAGGGGCCGCGGCCCCTCTGTTTTTCGAAAGAGTCCAGAGGAAACCTTTTCCAAAAGGTTTCCTTTGGCGTCTTCTTTCTTTTGCTAGGGTGTATTCTTCCAACTCCCAATGTGACCGGCAGCGAGGAGTTTTTGCGCTGAGCAAGACATTTTTCCGCAGGAATACTGACGTATTTCAAGGAAAAATGGCGCGGCGCAGCGTGAAAAGACCCGCTGTCCGGGTGCGTTGGGAGTTGGAAGAATACACCCTAAGCGTTTTCTTTCTTGGACGCCCAAGAAAGAAAATGCGTTGGGACCAGCTGGTGGCCTCCACCAGCAATAAAATGGCCCTCTGGGCCACAGCCAGGAAGTAGCCCCTCCTGTCACTCAACCCCCGCAACGATGTGCGTCCAGACCTCTGCCGTCTGTCCGGCGGTCAGGCTCAGCGAATAGCTGTACGTGCCATCCGACCAGACGGCCAGCGTATAGGCGTCTTTTTCGCCTTTGAGCGTGACGCTGCTGCCGGAGACCTCGATCGTCTCCTGCGCGGGATACTCGTTCCAGTCGCCGGAATTGTCCTGTGTGCCGGGACTCTGGCGGAAGCAGGCCGATTCCGGCCCGTTGGCGTAGTCGGTCTGCGCCATCTCGCCCCAATAGGAGATGTAGAGAATGCTCTGCGGGAAGAACGGGAGCGTCTGCGCCGCTTTGACCGGGAAGCCGACCGCCTCCGACAGTTCCTCCCGCGACGTGACCTCCACCATACCATTTGCGATCATCGTCTCCGGTTCTTCCTGCGAAGGCCGGGAAATCAGCCGCGGCAGCGCCAATGCGCCCACGAGCAGCACCGCCAGACAAGCGGCCAGTGCGCCAAAGCGGCGAAGCCCTCCCGAAAAGCCTGTTTTTTTGGCGGGCTTTTGCAGCTCCTGCTCCACGTTCTGCAAAATTCTTGCACGCATCTGAGGCGTCAGTTCGATTTTTTCCATCGCTTCATCGTATTTCGTCAAAATCATACGCCTCCTTCAGAATCTCGCGCAGCATGGCCCGGCCCCGGTGCAGATCGGACCGGACGGTCGCCTCGCTGCGTTTGACGATTTCCGCGATCTGCTTTGTCGAGCAGCCCTCGTAATAAAAAAGGTGGATGGCCTCGCGGTATTTTTCCGGCAGCTCCCGGACGGCCTGCCAGACAAAGGACAGGTCCTCCCGGCCCTCCGCCGTCAGCTCCTCGTTCAGCTCGTCCGTTTTCCGCACGGCGTTGTAGTCCAGCCGGTTCTTGCTGAGATTTCCGGCCACGCGCAGAAGCCACGCCTTTTCGTGCTCGCTGCTCGCAAAGCGCGGCGCGGTTTTGAGAAACTGCACGAGCGCGTCCTGCAAAACCTCCTCGGCGTCGTCCATATTGTGCAGATACGAGTAGGCATAGCGCAGAAGCATATTTCCGTAACGGTCCAGAATCTCCGCGGCTCTGGCGTTCACATCGTCGCGTGCGGCATCGGCCTGCGGTTCTCCGGCCGCGGCAAACAGGCGTGTGAGCTTCTGCGCCAGATACGCAGCGGCGAGACGGGCCCTTCCCGGAAAAAACCGGGGCATCCAAAAAAGCGTTGCTTCCATTTCGTTTCTCCTGCCGGCGGCGCAGCGCGTCAAAAGCAGTGCTCTGACCCGCTGCGCCATCTGTCGTGGTGTTACCGGATCTCGGAGACGAGCACGGTCATATCGCTCTGGCTGAGACCGGCCGTGACGTTCAGCGCGTAGCTGTAACCGCCGTCCGTCCAGACTGCGAGGTACACGAGGCCGTCGTTACCCTTCAGCGTGACGCTAGCGGAGCCCGCCTCCACGGTCTGTTCTTCCTCGTAAACGTTGTAATCGCCGGAAATATCCTCCGCACCGGCGGCCTTGCGGACATAGGCGGCGCGGTCTTCGCCGGACGCGTAGTCGATCTCAGAAATGGTCTCGGCATCCTCGGCGGTCATGACCCGGTAGCTCTTTTCACCGGCGCCGGAAATGGCGTCGGGCGCGGTGAGGTCAAAGCCCGCAAGCTGCGCGGCCTCTTCTTCGGAGGCGCAGTCGGTCCAGGGGTTCGGGATCTGCTGGTTATCGAGCATTGTTTCCTCCTGCTGCGCCGGTTCCGGTTGGACAGCGGGCTTCACATTCTGTGCGCAGGCGGCAAAGCTCAGCAGCAGCGCTGCGGCGACGGTAAACACAAAAAACTTTTTCATAATCAATCTTCCTTTCAGCTGTTGTTTGTTTCGCGGCTCTCGGCCGTTTCTATCCTGTATACAGCTGAAGGGCGCGTTTTGTTGCAGCGCGGGAAAGATTTTTTATTTTTCTTCTGTAGGCAAAAACCGCACCGCGGCGAGCACCGCCGCTTTTCCGTCGGCCTTTTTGATCGCGACGCGCACCGTGTCTGCTTCCTGCTTCTGATAGACGGTAAGCGTCTCGCCCTCCAGGCACGGCGCGGCGTAGTGCGCCTCAATGGACGAGATCGTGCCGCTGGCGATGGTCTTTGCCGAAAAGCAGTCGAGAACCACGCGGATGTAGGCGACATTATTCATGTGGCGGCCAAAGTCAATGTCCGTGGGCCGGACGATATACTCGCGCACAAAATCCTCCGGGGCAAAATCGTCCCGGAACCTCGTCGGTGCGTCGGTGATGCCCGCTTCGCCCGTAAACGGGAAATCGCGCGGAAAGCCCGACTGGCCGAAGGGCACGATCTTCTGCTCCGGGCCCAAAATCGCCCACTGCGTCCTGCCGAGCGCGACAAGGTCTTCTCCGCACTTGAGGCTGTAGCTGCGGAAGCACCGGATGGATTTTTCGCCGCAGCTCTCGGGCCACGTTTTCGCCGTGAGCGTCTGCATGAGCTTTGCCCGGCCGAAAAAGTCGACGCGGCTGTGCGCCGTCAGCCAGAACTCCCCACGCTTTGCCATCGCCGCGCCGCCGACGCCGATCAGCTCCGCGTGCTCGGTCGCGATGGCCTGAAAGATCGTGAACGCGCCGTAGGGCGAAAGTCCCGCCCGTGCGTCACAGTAGTCGGGCGTCAATGTAAATTCCTTTTCGAAATATCCCTGCATGGCTTCCTCCGTATTCTCACCGGTAAAACGTCCGGCTGTTTTTACAGGCACATTATATCACACAAATCCAAGTTAAGCAGCAAAAAAGCGCCCCGCTTCCGAAGAAGCGGGGCGCTCGATGGATTGGCTGTTTACTCAATGGCGATCGCGGTCGTGGCCGGGAGCTGCTTTGCTTCCTGCTTCGGAAGGGCGATGCGCAGGATGCCGTCTTCGAATTTTGCCTTCACGTCTGCGGGCTCAACGGCGTCGCCGACATAGAAGCTTCTGCTGCAAGAACCGCTCCAGCGCTCCTGCCGGATGTAGCGGCCCTCCTTGTCCTTTTCGTCCTTGTCGAGGGACTTATCCGCCGAGATGGTCAGATAGCCGTCCTTGAGCTCCAGATTGACCTCATCCTTCTTGAAGCCCGGAAGATCGATGTCGAGCTCGAAATTGTTTTCCGTCTCGCGCACGTCGGTCTTCATCATATTTCTTGCGTGCTTGCCATACAGCGGGCTGCGGCCCTGCGGCATAAGATTCATTTCAAACGGATCTGCAAAGAAATCATCAAACAGGTTTTCACCAAAAATGCTGGGCAACATAAAACATTCCTCCATTCGCTGTTTCGGTCTCCGTGCGGGTAATCTGCGCGGCGGCTGCTTTTTGCTGCCAGATTGTAATTCTTTTTTCGTTCCTTCCGGATTTCTCTCTCCCTCAGGAACAGCCTCAGTATACACCCGGAATTGGCACTGTCAATAGGAGAGTGCCAATTGTTCATAAAGAATGTGCTTTTTGTTCACAGTCTGGTCATAATCTGCCCGCCGCTTCTTTCGATTCTCTTAAATTTCCTGAAGAAGCCGCAAAATGGCGCTTTTTTGTGGTATGATAGTCGCAAAGTGCGCACGTTGTGTGCACCCGAGCCAAAGGCTCGGGACTTTTGCACCGCAAAAGTCTTTTCGCTGCTGTCACAACGACAATAAAAATCGGCTCTGCCGATTTTTGCACGGCTCTGCCGCGCAGACAGCGCTTCGCGCTGTCATTGTGTTATGATGTAACGCATCACAAGGAGATGAAACCATGAAAAAACGAAAGGTATTCTGCGCCGTGCTGGTGATGGTTCTTTTGCTGGGGCTCAGCGTTCCGGCGCTCGCGTCCGATTTTACCGGCAAGCTCATTGCCATCACCTTTGACGACGGGCCCGGCGCTTACACGGGGACGCTTCTCGACGAGCTGGCTGCGCGGGACGTGAAGGCGACGTTCTTCGTCTCCGGCTACCGCGCATCCAACTACCCCGAGACGTTAAAGCGCATGGTCGCGGAGGGCCACCAGCTGGCCAGCCACACGCAGAATCACGAAAATCTCAACACCCTGTCCGCCAGCAAGATCGCCAGCGAGATCAGCCAGACGCAGGCGCTCATCACCGCCGCCGGAGGCGACGACCCCGCCTACATCCGCCCGCCCTACGGCAACGCGAACAAGACCGTCCGTGCCCAGGCAAAGGTTCCGCTCATCAACTGGTCGGTCGACCCGGAGGATTGGAAGTACCATAACGCGGACACCGTGTGCCAGAATATCCTCGCCGGAAGCTACGACGGGGCCATCATTCTCGTGCACGATATCTACAAGACGAGCGTAAACGGTGCGCTGGCCGCGATCGACAAGCTTCTGGAGCAGGGCTATGAATTCGTCACCGTGCGCGATCTTCTTTTGCGCCGCGGCGTCACGCCGGAGGCCGGAGTCATGTACTACGACGCGAAAAACACCGGCGTGAATCTCGATATCGACGAGGCCGGAAGCGGCTATTTTGACGAAAGCAATCTTTCGCAGCACTGGGCCTATGACGCGCTCACGTTCTGCCTCAGCCACGGGTATCTCGACTACGAACCGGACGGCCGCGTCCGGCCCAACAAGCCCATCACGCGCGGCGAATTCGTGACGAGTCTCGCAAAATTCTGCGGCATCGACGAGAGCTACCGCGCCGCTGCCGACACCGGCTACCGCGACGTGGATAACGACAGTCCCCTCGCCCCTTACGTCAAATGGGCCTATGACGCCGGGCTCATGGACGGCTCGAACGGCTCGTTCCTGCCGGGCGACAAGCTCACCCGCGAACAGATGGCGACCGTCGTGGCCCGGTACTTAACGGCGCTGGGTCTTGCGGGCGAGGACATCCAGCCGAGCAGCTATAAAGACCAGCCGCGCATCTCCTCGTGGGCGGTAAACGGCGTCGCGCTATGCACGCAGAAGGGAATTTTGCAGGGCACGAACGGAGCGTTTTTTCCCAAGGGGAAGCTCACAAGGGCGCAGACGGCAGCAATAC
>CAKUJL010000098.1 GCA_934661715.1 uncultured Oscillospiraceae bacterium
CCGGCCTCCCAATGAGATGGTCCGGCTCGAAGATCGGCTGCGCACCCGCTTTGAATGGGGCCTGCTTGCCGATATCAAGCCGCCCGACTATGAGACGCGCATGGCCATCATCAAGAACAAGGCCGCAAATCTCGGCATGGAGCTTCCCGACGATGTCTGCAACTACATCGCGGAGAACATCACCAACAATGTCCGGCAGATTGAAGGCACGGTCAAAAAGATTCTGGCCTTCAAGGAGCTCAACCAGATGCCGCTCGACGTGCCGAACGTTTCCCGGGCCATCAAGGACATGTTCAAGGGCAAGGCCGAAAATCTGCCGACACCGGCGCTCATCATCAGCGAAGTCTGCCAGTTCTACGGCATCGAAGAGCAGGTTTTAAGAAGCACGCTCAAAAACAAGAATACCGCCGAAGCGCGGCAGGTCGCGATGTATCTGATCCGCACGATGACGAATCTGTCACTTCCCGAAATTGGCCGCGAGTTTGCAAGAGACCACACGACGGTCATGCACGGGCTTAAAAAGGTCGAGCAGGGCTTGCAGTCGAGCACGTCTCCACTCAACGACACCATAAGAGACATTACGGCAAATATCAATAACAAGCTGTAAGGCGCGTTTTTCTTTTCTTCGCGGAAGGCTTACTTTACGCAGAAACTTTTCCACATTTCCCTGTGTAAAGAAAGAAAAGCTGCTGTTAACAAGTATGAAACGAATGTTTCACGCGGATGGCTGTGGAAAAGAAGAAAATGCACTGCGCTGGCTGTGGAAGAAAAACGCTTAGAGCGGCAAGAGAAAATGGAGTTATCCACATGTTGCGTGCCCTATTACTACTTACTACTGAAAATTATCCTTTCTTCCTTTCAGGGAGAAAACGGGAGGTATCCATTTATGAAATTTACCTGTGAAAAAAATCAGCTGGTCTCCGCGACCTCCGTCGCCTCGCGTACCGTCGCGCAGAAAAGCGCCATCGCGGGACTCGAGGGCATTTTGGTCCGCGCGGGTGTCAAAGTGCAGCTGACGGGGTATAATCTGGAAACAGGCATCACCGTGACCATGGACGCGGCCGTGCAGGAGCCGGGCGCATGCATCATGCCGGCAAGGCTGTTTTTCGACATCATCCGCAAGCTGCCAGACGATACGGTGAGCATTCAGGTCGATGAAAATTATAAGGTCAATATTAGAGGCGGTATTTCGTCTTTTACCATTACGGCTCTTTCTGCTGAGGACTACCCCGAGCTTCCGGACGTGGACTCCGAGAAGGGCATCCGCGTGCCGCAGTGTGAGCTCAAGGCCATGATCTCCGGAACGATCTTCGCCGTCAGCGAAAATCAGGCAAGGCCCATCCATACGGGCGTTTTGTTTGAGGTCGACGAAACCTCTATTACGAGCGTGGCCGTCGACGGCTACCGGCTGGCCCTGCGGCGCTATACGCCGGAGGAGAAGCTGGACCGGACGCTCAAATTCGTCGCGCCCGCGGCGGCACTCAAGGAGGTCGAGAAAATTCTCGGCGATACGGACGAGACCGCGGCGTTCTATCCGGGCTCGAAGCACATCCTCTTTACCATCGGCGAAGCGACGCTTGTCTGCCGCATTCTGGAGGGTGAATTCCTCGATTGGCGGCGCGTGCTGCCGCAGAACAATCCGGTGAAGCTGGTCGGAAACGTCAGCCAGCTGACAGACTCCATCGAGCGCGTCGGTCTCGTCATTTCCGAAAAGCTCAAGAGTCCCGTCCGCTGCAAATTCGGAGACAATACCGCCGAGTTCCGCACGGTGTCGACCATCGGCGAGGCCTATGACGTCTGCCCCATCGCGGGAGACGGCAAGGACTTGGAAATCGGCTTTAACTGTCGGTATTTATTAGATGCGCTCCGGGCCGTGCCGGACAGCGAGTGCACGCTCGAGATGATCAACGGCCTGAGCCCCATCGTGCTCAATCCCACGCAGGGCGACCGCTACAGCTATATGGTGCTTCCCGTGCGGCTGAAGGCAGGAGAATAACATGAAGGTACGCGTTAGAAAAAAGCTCTCGTCGGAACCAATCGAAATTCCGATTTCGACCGAGTTTATCAAATTGCAGGATTTTATGAAGTTTGCCAACGTCTGCGAGTCCGGCGGCATGGCCAAAACGTTCATCCAGAATGAGCAGGTACAGGTCAACGGCGAAACGTGCGTCCAGCGCGGAAAAAAGCTTCGTCCGGGCGATACCGTGACCTTTCTTGGCAACACCTGGAAGATCACGCAGGAAGCTTTATGAAGCTTCTGAAGCTCCAGCTGTACGATTTTCGGAACTACGAGAAGCTGGAGGTCGCCTTTGACCCCGGCGTCAATCTGATCCTGGGTGAAAACGCGCAGGGAAAGACGAACCTTCTCGAAGCGGTTTCCTATCTGTCCGCGGGAAAGAGTTTCCGCACGGGAAGAACGCAGGAGCTCATTCGCTTCGGCTGCGAATTTGCCGACCTGAACGCGAATGTCTTTTCTCTTGGACGCGAGCAGTCGATTCGCGCGGTGCTGTTCGCGGGAAAACGGCCGCGGCAGCTGTATCTTGGCGGCGTGAAGCAGAAAAGCGCGGCGGCGCTGCCGGGCGTTCTGACGACGGTACTGTTCTGCCCGGAGGACTTGCTGGTTCTCAAGGGCGGAAGCCAGCCAAGAAGACGGCTGATCGACAACGCGCTTTGCCAGCTCCGGCCGGGCTATGCGGCGGCGCTTGCGGAGTACGGAAGAATTCTTGACAGCAAGAGCCGTATTCTCAAGGACTGGCGCGAAAAGCAGGACCTTTTGGAGCCGCTGCCGGAATACAATTACCGGCTTGCGCAGGTCGGCGCGATTTTGATCTCGCAGCGGGCCAGATACATAGAAGCGCTCGGAAAAGCCGCGGCGGACTATCACAGCGCCTTTTCCGCCGGACGTGAGGCGCTGCGTCTTGCGTATCACACGGTTTCGACGGTGAAGGACGCGTTTGCCGCGAAGAGCGTCATTTTTGAAGAGATCTTATCGCATCAGGAGGCGCACTACAGAGCAGAGCTCGACTCCGGCCAGTGCCTCACCGGGCCGCACAAGGATGATTTTGAGGCGTTTCTCGGCAATATTCCGGTCAAGGCCTTCGGCTCGCAGGGCCAGACAAGGACGGCAGCCATCAGTCTGAAGCTTGCCGAGCGGGAGCTTCTGCGCAGAGACACGGGCGAAGAGCCGGTCCTGCTTTTGGACGACGTGCTTTCCGAGCTGGACGCCGCCAGACAGGATTTCGTTCTGAACCAGATCACCTCCGGACAGGTGCTCATCACCTGCTGTGAGCCGGGGCGGTTCACCGAGATTGGAAAAACGATCGAAATTCATGCGGGAGGCCTTGTATGTACGTAGATATCGGCATGGACCTCGCCGTGCGCACCAGTCAGGTGCTGGGCGTTTTTGATCTGGACAACACGTCGTGGTCCAAGCGCACACGGGAGTTTCTGGAGAAGGCGCAGACAGACGGCAGTCTCATCGAAGCCACAGACGAGCTTCCCAAGTCCTTCGTCCTCACGCAGGAATACGGCCAGACGCGCGTGTATCTGACAAAATACAACGCCTCCGTCTTAGCCAGACGTCTGGGCGGAAACAAATAGCTATTTTACCCTGTCTTCTTCGGGAAGACTTTTAAGGAGTATTTCATGAGCGAAGAAATTTTGAAAAATGAAGTCGTGGAAACGCAATACGACGCCAGCCAGATCCAGGTTCTCGAGGGTCTGGAGGCCGTGCGCAAGCGTCCCGGCATGTACATCGGCTCGACGAGCGTGTCGGGTCTTCACCATCTGGTCTATGAGATCGTCGACAACGCGATCGACGAGGCGCTGGCCGGGTACTGCCACCATGTGCAGGTGACGATCAACGAAGGCAACACCATTACCGTTCTGGACGATGGCCGCGGCATTCCCGTGGACATTCAGGCGCAGACCGGCAAGCCCGCGCTGGAGGTCGTCTACACGGTGCTGCACGCGGGCGGCAAATTCGGCGGCGGGGGCTATAAGGTCTCCGGCGGTCTTCACGGCGTGGGCGCGTCGGTCGTCAACGCGCTTTCGGAGTGGCTGGTGGTCGACGTGTTCCGCGACGGGAAAATTTACGAAATGCAGTTTTCCCGCGGCAATATCACGAAGGAAATGCAGATCGTCGGCACGACGGACCAGCACGGCACGAAGGTCACCTTCAAGCCCGACCCCGAGATGTTCGACACCACGGAGTATGACTATGAGACGCTGCACACGAGAATGCGTGAGCAGGCGTTTTTGAACGCGGGATTGCAGATCACGATTTCCGACGAGCGTATTGAATCCGCTGATAAGCCCGAAAAGGAGCGGCGGGACTCCATGTGCTACGAGGGCGGCATCCGCGAGTTTGTCCAGTGGTACAACCGCCACAAGACGCCCATCCATCCCGACGTCATCTACATGGCGGGCAGAAAGGGAGACCAGACGGCAGAGGTCGCGGTGCAGTATAATGACTCCTATGCCGAGACGATCGTCTCCTTTGCAAACGACATTCACACCCCCGAAGGCGGTATGCACGAAGAGGGCTTCAAGCGGGCGCTGACCTCCGTTCTCAACGCCTACGGCCAGAAAAAGGGCATCATCAAGGCAGACGACAAGGTCTCCGGCGAGGATGTGCGCGAGGGTCTGACGGCGATCATTTCCGTCAAGCTCACCGACGCGCAGTTTGAGGGTCAGACGAAGGCAAAACTCGGCAACGCCTCTATCCGCACGCTGGTCAGCAATATCGTGACCCAGCAGCTGGCGGAATTTTTAGAGGAAAACCCGTCTGTCGCCCGCGCGATTCTGGACAAGGCAATGATGGCCAACCGCGCCAGAGAAGCCGCACGAAAGGCCAAGGAGGCCATCCGCCGCAAAACAGGCCTAGAGTCCGGCCAGATGCCCGATAAGCTGCGCGACTGCAACGATACAGACCCGACACTTACCGAAATTTACATCGTCGAGGGCGACTCCGCAGGCGGCTCTGCCACGCAGGGACGAGACTCGCGCTTCCAGGCAATTCTTCCGCTCTGGGGCAAGATGCTGAACGTGGAGAAGGCGCGGGCCGACAAGGTCTACGGAAACGATAAATTGCAGCCCGTCATTACCGCGCTCGGCGCGGGCATCGGAGACGAGTTTAATCTCGAGAAGCTCCGCTATCACAAGGTCATCATCATGGCCGATGCCGATGTCGACGGCAGCCATATCCGGACCCTGCTTCTGACCTTTTTCTTCCGCTTCATGCGGCCGCTTATAGAGCAGGGCTATGTCTACTCGGCCGTGCCGCCGCTTTACAAGCTGACGCGCGGAAAGAGCGTGAAGGTCGCGTTCTCCGACGAGCAGAGAGACCAGATCTCGAGCGAAATGCGCGGCGGAAACCCCAACGTGAAGATCGATATTTCCCGGTTCAAGGGCCTCGGCGAAATGGACCCGCACGAGCTCTGGGAAACGACCATGAACCCCGAAACGCGGACGCTGCGCCGCATCACGCTCGACGACGCCGTCGCCGCCGACCAGATCTTCACCGTCCTCATGGGCGAGGCCGTCGAACCGAGAAAAGAGTTCATCGAGGAAAACGCGAAATATGTCGTGAATCTCGATATCTGATTCTGATATTTGGGAAACCTTCCAAAGAATGCGTAGGGGTCGATGCCTACATCGACCCGGCAGAGAAAACCGCTTCTATGATAACCTTCGGCGAATACAAAACTTCCCATCGGGGCGATGTGGGCATCGCCCCCTACGCATGGCATGGATGCGTCGATCAAATTTTGTTCGCCAACACAAGGAGACCAATCTATGGCACATAAGAAAGATTACAAGCCCGAGGACATTCTGTTCCCCGAGCAGACGATTGTCCAGTCTGAGCTGGTGCAGGAAATGAAGTCGTCGTACATCGACTACGCGATGTCCGTCATCGTCGGGCGTGCGCTGCCGGACGTGCGGGATGGCTTAAAACCTGTGCACCGGCGCATTCTGTACGCAATGTACGAAGACGGCCTGACCTCGGATAAGCCGTTCAAGAAGTCGGCGACCTGCGTCGGCGACGTGCTGGGCCGGTATCATCCGCACGGCGACGCTTCGGTCTACGACGCGATGGTGCGTCTG
>CAKUJL010000099.1 GCA_934661715.1 uncultured Oscillospiraceae bacterium
TAGCCGCATCGGGAACTTCTTCCGTATCGGTGGTTTCAGTGGTTTCGGTGGTTTCGGTGGTGGTGCTTTCGGTCGTGGTGTTCGCGGTCTCGGTGCTGGGCGCTTCCGTCTTGGCGCAAGCGGCGCAGAACGAAACGATCATCACAGCCACAAGCAGCAGCGCAAGGATCTTTTTCATTTTGGGAACCTCCTGTTTTATTTTGTACTCCGCTCCGCCCGCCGCAAAGGCCCATGCACACAGAAAACTGTGTGCGCAAAAGGGTACCCTTTTGGCCGCCCGGAGGCGAAGAACATTACGTTTTTTGAAACCTCACAGGTTTCACCGCATAATACCACGCGCAAAGCCCGCGCGTCAAGTATCAGGCGCTGTTTTTGTACGCTTTGCAGGATTTTTGCCCACAAAACTTTTGCCGGTTTATGCTTATTTGTTCCAGCAGGCGACGAAGTGGCCGTCTCCGCGGTCGGTGAGCGCGGGGCATTCCTTGGCGCACTGCTCGGTTGCGTAGCGGCAGCGCGTGCGGAACGAGCAGCCGGTCGGCATGTTGAGAGGGCTCGGCACGTCGCCCTCTAAGACGATACGCTGTCTTGCTCTTGTCACGTCCGGGTCGGGGATCGGGACCGCGGAGAGAAGCGACTGCGTGTAGGGGTGCTGCGGGTTTTCGTTGAGCTCGTCGGCGTCTGCGATCTCGACGATCTTGCCGAGGTACATAACGGCGATGCGCTTGGAAATGTGCCGCACCACGAGAAGGTCGTGCGCGATAAACAGGTACGCGACGCCCAGCTTTTCCTGCAGCTCCTCAAACATGTTGATGACCTGCGCCTGAATGGAAACGTCCAGCGCGGAAACGGGCTCGTCGCAGACGATGAACTGCGGGTTCACGGCAAGGGCTCTTGCGATGCCGATTCTCTGGCGCTGGCCGCCGGAAAATTCGTGGGCGTAGCGCGTGGCGTGCTCGGCGTTGAGGCCGACGGTCGCCATGAGCTCGAGAATTTTTTCGCGGCGCTCTTTGCGGTTCGCGTACAGCTTGTGCACGTCCAGGGGCTCTCCGATGATGTCCTCGACGGTCATGCGCGGGTCAAGAGACGAATACGGGTCCTGGAAGACCATCTGCATCTTCTTGCGCATGTGCGTGATGTTCTTGGCCGTGACGGGCTCGCCGTCAAAGATGATTTCGCCCGCCGTGGGCTCGTAAAGTCTTAAAATCGTGCGGCCGACAGTCGTTTTGCCGCAGCCGGACTCGCCGACGAGGCCGAGCGTTTCGCCGCGTCCGATGGTAAAGGACACGTCGTCGACCGCCTTGAGGGGCTTCGAGCTCAGAAGGCCCGTGCGGATGGGGAAATACTGCTTGAGATTTTTGACTTCCAGTAAGATATCAGACATTGCCTTCCCCTCCTTCCGCCAGAAGCTGGTCGCGGACGTTGATCCAGCAGGCCGCCTTGTGGTTCTCGTTGATGGTCATTTCCTCCGGGTGCTCTTCCAGACAGATCTTCATCGCCGCGTCGCAGCGGGTGCAGAACGCGCAGCCGGCGGGAAGGTTCAGCATGTTGATGGGCGTGCCCGCGATGGGAACGAGCTTCTTTTTCATGTTGTTGACGCTCGGGATGGAGCGCAGAAGACCCTTGGTGTACTCGTGCTTCGGGTTGTAGAAGATCTCCCGTGCGGTGCCGCGCTCACAGATGCGGCCGCCGTACATGACGATGATGTTGTCGCACATGTCGGCAATGACACCGAGGTCGTGCGTGACGAGAATGACGGCCATGCCGAGCCTTTTCTGAAGGTCCTGCATGAGTTCCAAAATCTGCGCCTGGATCGTCACGTCGAGCGCCGTCGTCGGTTCGTCCGCGATCAGGATATCGGGCTCACAGGCCAGCGCCATCGCGATCATGACTCTCTGCCGCATGCCGCCGGAGAGCTCGAAGGGGTACTGCTTGATGCGCTTTTCGGGCTCGTTGATGCCGACGAGCTCGAGCATTTCGATCGCGCGCTGCTGCACTTCCTTGCCTTTGCGGTTCGTGTGCAGGCGGATGGCTTCTCCGAGCTGGTTTCCGATCGTGAAGACCGGGTTCAGGCTCGTCATCGGGTCCTGGAAGACGATCGAGCAGCATTTGCCGCGGAAGTGGCTCATCTGCTTTTCCGACCACGTCGTGAGGTCTTCGCCCTTATAAAGAATGTGGCCGCTTTTGATATTGCCGTTGTCGGCAAGAATCTGCATGACCGAGTAGGCCGTGACGGATTTGCCGGAGCCGGACTCGCCGACAATGCCGAGAATTTCGCCGGGATTGAGGTTAAACGACACGCCGTTGACGGCCTGGACCTCGCCGGAGTCGGTGCGGAAGGTCGTGTGCAGGTCCTGCACGCTCAGAAGATATTGTTCACTCATACCGCTCACCTCTTCAGCTTCGGGTCAAACGCGTCGCGAAGACCGTCGCCCAGCAGGTTGAGGCTCAGAACGATCAGGCAGATCATCAGAGCCGGGAAAATCAGCTTATACGGATACGTCTGCAAGCCCTGCCGCGCGGAGTTTGCAAGCGAACCCAGAGACGGCATCGGCGCGTTGACGCCAAGGCCGATGAAGCTCAGGTAGCTCTCGGTAAAGATGGCCGACGGAATTTGCAGCGCCGTCGAGACGATGATGACGGAAAGACAGTTCGGCAGAATGTGCTTCTTGATGATCCAGCTGGGCTTTGCGCCGATGGACCGGGCCGCCAGAACGTACTCGTTTTCCTTGATCGACAGAATCTGGCCGCGGATGAGACGCGCCATGCCGACCCAGTAGAGCAGGCCGAAGACGATAAACATGGAGACCATGTTCGAGCCGAGCTTTGCAAGCGCCGAGCCCGCCGGGAACGACAGCGTCTGGTTGAGAACCGTGGCAAGCAGGATGATGACGAGCATATCGGGAAGGGAATAGATGATATCGACGATGCGCATGAGAATGAGGTCGACGCGCCCGCCGGCGTAGCCCGAAATACTGCCGATGATCATGCCGATGATCAGAACGATGATACTCGCGAAGAAGCCGATGACGAGCGAAATTCTCGCGCCGTAGATGACGCGGATGAAGTAGTCGCGGCACTGCTCGTCGGTGCCCATGATGTGCGGGAAGCGTTCGCCGCCCTCGTCGATGAACTTCTGCTCGGCCTTGCTGTAGGTGAAGGGAGCGAGGTTCTTTGCACCCTTGTCGCGCTTGCCGTTAACGGAGAGGATTTCCTCATAGCCGTAGGGCACGATCATGGGAGCGACAATGATGGTGATGATGATGGCCAGAAGCACGATGATGCTCAGCACCGCCAGCGGGTTTTTCATGAGCTTTCGCATACCGTCTTTGAAGAAGGACGTGCTCTCGCTCATGACGTCCTGCTGCCGCTTTTCCTCGTCCGTCGCCTTTTCAAACTTCGAAAGGTCGATCTGGGCGCTTAAAATCTGCTTTTTGGGCGTCTTGTTGGGGTCGAAATTTTCCATATCGCGTCCTCCTTCCTCAGTCGAATTTGATGCGCGGGTCTACGAGCTTGTAGAGCAGATCGCAGATCAGGTTCGCCACGACCATGAGCGTCGCCAGGAAGATGGTCGTCGCCATGATCATCGTGTAGTCGCGGTTGGTGATGGCGCTGACAAACTTGCTGCCGATGCCGCCGACGGTGAAAATGGTCTCAATGACCATCGAGCCCGTGATGATGTAGGCGATCTGCGGGCCGGCGTATGTAATGACCGGAAGAAGAGAGTTCCGAAGCGCGTGCTTGAAGATCATCTTCCACTTGGAAACGCCCTTGGCCTTTGCCGTGCGGATATAGTCCTGGCTCAAAGCGTCCAGCATGCTGGACTTGGAAAGCCGCGTGACATACGCCATCGGATAGGCCGAAAGCGCGATGACCGGCAGCAGATAGTTGGGGTTATTGGGGTCCCAGACCGGGAACCACGCAAGCCTGATGCAGAACACCAGCAGTAAAAGCGTTGCAAGCACGAAGCTCGGCACCGCGGTAAAGAGCGTCGAAAAGAACACGATGATGCGGTCGGGAAGCCGGTTGCGCATCAAAGCGGCAAAGCTTCCGAAAATCGTACCGCACACGAGCGCCACGGCAATTGCCATGAGGCCGAGCTTTGCCGAGATCGGGAACGACTCGGAAATGATCTCGGTGATGCTGCGTCCGTTTTTAAGCGACACGCCGAAGTCTCCGTGCAGCAGTCCCTTCATGTAAAGAACAAACTGCTCCGGAACCGGCTTGTCCAGATTGTACCGCCGGTTCAGCGCCTCAATGGTCGCCGGACTCAGCGCCTTCTCCCGGTTGAACGGTCCGCCCGGGATCGCGTTCATAACGAAAAATGTGATGGCACATATGATAAATACCGTCAGAATGGCAAGTAAAATACGTTTGACAATATATCTGCCCACATTCTTCACTCCTTCCTCTTGTTTACTTTCACCGCCTGCACAATTGTGCAGGGTACAGATGTTCTTTTTATTATAACGGAAAAAGGCAAAAGCGTCAATCCTTTTTCGCCGTCCGGCGACATTTTCTAAACGGCGCGTTCGCGCTTTTGCAGGAAAAGCCGTCAAAATGCCCCTGATTTTCTCACAATCGCGCAAGTTCTCCAGCATTTTCCGCAAAAACATCCGTCCGCATTGTGCGCACATGAGGAACACTTTTTCCCCACCGCGCATAATCTGCTTGCGTAGGGTGTATTCTTTCAACTGGCAATGTGACCGGCAGCGCAAAAAGGCCCGCTGTCCGGGTGCGTTGACAGTTGGAAGTATACCCCCCCTAAAAAGGAGGCGGTTTTTATGCAGGCACAGGGCACGGTTGTCGTGCGCCTTTTTACATCCGCGGCGCAGATCCCCTTACAGGGCGCGACGGTCACGATCACAAAGAGGCTCCCGGGCGGCGGGACGAAGCTGCTTGCCGTGCGCATCACGAATTTTGACGGCTTCACAGACCCCGTGTCCATCGACACCCCGCCGATGGCGGAGAGCCAGAGCTATCAGGCCGGGCTCGTGCCCTATGCCGTCGTCGACATCCGCGTCGAGCGCACGGGCTTTGACCGCGTGATCATCGAAAACGCGCAGGTCTTTCCGGGCACGCAGACGCGGCAGGAGGTAGCCCTGATCCCGACGCCGGAAAATCCGGGCGCATTCGACCGGACCGAGACCTTTCTCGTGCCGCCGCAGGATAATCTGTCGTGAGGTGAAACTATGCCGACCTCTGTCATTCCCTACATCCCCGAGACCATCGTCGTCCACCTCGGAGCGCCCACCGCCTCCGCCGCCAACGTCACAGTTCCGTTCACGGACTACGTCAAAAACGTCGTCTCGAGCGAAATTTACCCCACGTGGGAGCCCGCGGCGCTGGAGGCGAACACGCTGGCGATCATCTCCTTTGCCCTCAACCGGTACTACACCGAGTATTACCGCAGCCGGGGCTATGATTTTGACATCACCTCGTCCACCGCCATCGACCAGAAATACATTCAGGGCCGGAACATCTACGAAAACATCTCCGTTCTGGTCGACGAGATTTTTGACCGGTATCTGCGGCGCGAGGGCTTTGTCGAGCCGCTGGCCGCGAAATTCTGCAACGGCGTGAC
This sequence comes from uncultured Oscillospiraceae bacterium, assembly GCA_934661715.1. Taxonomy (GTDB): domain Bacteria; phylum Bacillota; class Clostridia; order Oscillospirales; family Oscillospiraceae; genus CAG-170. The sequence goes on from CAKUJL010000099.1 coordinate 5,582, forward strand.
GACGACGTGCGACGGACTTAGTCAGTGGGGCTCGCAGTATCTGGCCGAGGACGGCGCGGACGCGTTTTCGATCCTCCGCGCGTACTATGGAAACGTCGAGCTCGTCACGAACGCGCCCGTGCAGGAGCCGTCGCCGTCTTATCCGGGAACGCCCCTTCGCCGCGGCGACACCAGCGCGGATGTTGCGCTCGTGCAGTTTATGCTCAACCGCATCTCCCAGAACTACCCCGCCATCCCGAAGCTCACCGTGGACGGCGTGTTCGGCTCCGCCACCGAAAACGCCGTGCGCGCTTTTCAGTCCATTTTTGATCTGACCGCGGACGGCATTGTGGGCCCGGCAACCTGGTATAAGCTGATTTTGCTCTATGTCGCCGTACAGCGGCTGACCGAGCTGCAATCGCTCGGGCAGACCTACACGCGCTACAACTGGGAGCTGCCAGATAATCTCTCGGTCGGCTCGACCGGCAGCCGCGTTACGTTTTTGCAGTATGT
>CAKUJL010000100.1 GCA_934661715.1 uncultured Oscillospiraceae bacterium
TGGTCTGCTTCATGCAGCAGCAGGTGCAGCCCGTGTTCCGCAACGCCGCGTTCTTTCAGGTGCTGGTCGGCTTTGTCGCGGGCAGCTTCATCTGGTTCGTCTGGCGGCAGGTGCCGGCGCTGGACGTCGATAAAATTTCCATCGGCGTCATTATGCTGCTCATTCCGGGCGCGGCGCTGACGAATGCGGTGCGCGACATGCTTGTCGGGCACACGGTCTCGGGGCTTCTGCGCATGGTGGAGTCTTTGCTTCTTGCGTTGATGCTTGCCATCGGCTTTGGCAGCGCAATCTATCTTTTCGGGGTGTGAGCGATGATTTTTGATTTGTGCACCGCGCTTTTTTCCACGGTCGGCTACTGCTTTTTGATGAACGTCCCAGCGAAGAAAATCGTTCCGGCCTCCGTCGGCGGAATGCTCAGCTGGGGGCTGTATCTGCTGTTAAAAGACCGAGTGGAGAGCGTCTTTTATCTTCTCGTCCTCGTCGGCACGTTTGCCGCCAGCTACAGTGAAATTGCCGCGAAGATCGCAAAAACGCCCGCGACGGTGTTTCTTCTCCCGGCGCTCATCCCGCTCGTACCGGGCGGGTCGGCGTACTACGCGATGCTTGCGCTCGTGCAGAACCAGTTTTCCATCATGCGCCAGTACGCGCTCGTCACCGCCCAGTGGGCGATGGGGTTATCGGCAGGCATCTGCGTCGTGGCCGTGATTCGCCAGATCTGCCACCACGCGGCAAAGCCCAGATAGTTCCGCACGCGCCGCCATACTGGCGCATTTTTCTTTCCCCCACTATACCACACAATAAATCCTTCGTAAAGACGCGGCGCGGAAAAAGCGGTTTGCATCCGGCGGGCTTTGTGTTGCCTTCATTCTGTTTGTCTGGGGAAAAGCTTGGGCAGAGAAGGAGTACAAGCTATGGAACACAAGCCCAATCATTTTTCCGGGCAGCTCGGCTTTGTGCTGGCCGCGGCGGGAAGCGCGGTGGGCGTCGGCAATCTCCGGCGCTTTCCGTATCTGGCGGCAAAGGACGGCGGCGGCCTGTTCTGATCGTCTATCTGGCGCTGGTGCTGACGTTCGGCTTTACGCTGCTGTCTTCCGATATCGCCATCGGCCGCAAAACGCAGAAAAGCGCCATCGGGGCCTACGCCGAGATGCGCCCGAAGTGGAAATTCCTCGGGATACTGACTTTCCTCGTGCCAGTTCTGATCATGACCTAGGGTGTATCTGAAAACTCCCAATGTGACCGGCAGCGAGGAGTTTTTGCGCTGAGCAAGACATTTTTCCGCAGGAATACTGACGTATTTCAAGGAAAAATGGCGCGGCGCAGCGTGAAAAGACCCGCTGTCCGGGTGCGTTGGGAGTTGGAAGAATACACCCTATTACGCGGTCATCGGCGGCTGGATCGTGAAGCCCGACTACGTCATCGGCGAAATGGAACGAAACGGCGAGCATTTCCGCCGCCGCGGCGTGTACACGGTCATGATCCGCTACATTGCGCCCGTCATGATGTTCGTCCTGTTTTTGCAGTCGACAGGTATCCTGTCATAAGACCAACCGGCAGACATTCGCGTCTGCCGGTTTTTTGCGTGAATTGGGAAGTTTTTCTTTTGCGTGGGCGCATTTCATGGTATACTGAGAAAAACACGAAGAAGGAGGCGGCGGGCGTGGCGGATGGAGCAAAGCTGTATCAGCTTCTGCGCGGCAGACTCTATGAAAAGCTCCCGGTGCTTGCCCTGCCGCTCGGGCTTCTCGACTGGAGGCAAGCCGCGCTGACCGGCACGGACGGGGCCTTTTTCTACGCGCCCGTCTCCTTTCTTGAGCAGGCTGCAAAAGACCCCGAAAGCGCCGAACGGACGCTTCTTCAGAGCGTTCTGCACGCGATGCTGGGCCACCTCTGGGAGCGCGGAAAGCGGGAGCCGGAGGCCTGGGGGCTCGCGTGCGACATGGCGGCAGAATTTCTGGCCGCGCGGCTTTTGGGCAACACGCTATGCGGCGACGCGGCCAAGACCTACTACGCGCTGCAAAAAGGCACGGCCTTCTCCGCACCCGCCGTTTACAGGCAGCTCACTGCGGATTTCCCCGTTGACCGGCAAGCGCTCACCGCGCTTTTTTCGCGCGACAGCCACAGCCTCTGGACCGCCGCGGAAGACCGGGCCCGCCTCCCCTCCTCCACCGGAGACGGCGCAGGCGGACAGGCGCTTTGGAAGCGGCAGAAGGAAAAGCTCGCGCCCTTCCTGCAAGACGAAAAGCCCAAAATCGGCTCCGGCACCGCGGGAACAAAGCTCACGCTTCCCGAGCTTCCCGAGAACCACGCGAAATTTGCAAAGCTCCTGAGCGCCTTTTCCGTCGTGCGCGAGAACCGGCACGTGAACGACGCGGACTTTGCCTACTCGTGGTACGCCTACGGCATGGAGCACTACGACGGCGTGGCGCTCATCGAGCCGCTGGAATACTCCGAGGAGCGGAAGCTTCGTGAGCTTGCGATCGTCATCGACACCTCGGCCTCGTGCTCACGCGGCATGACGAGCTGGTTTTTACGCGCGGTCTACGACATTCTTTTGCGCGAACGGCTGTTTTTCGACCGCTTCCGGCTGCGCATTCTGCAATGCGACTGTACGGTGCAGCAGGACACGCTGGTCACGACGCTGGACGAATTTCAGTGGTATTTCGATCACCTCGAGCTCTATGGCGGCGGCGGAACGGATTTTCGCCCGGCCTTCCGGCGCATCGACGAGCACGTTGCGTCCGGCGATCTGCCGCGGCTCGGCGGCGTTCTCTACTTCACCGACGGCTACGGCGTCTTCCCCGAAAAAGCGCCTGCCTACCCCGCCGCGTTCGTGATGCTCCAATACCGCTACGATGATATCAACATTCCGCCGTGGGCGATCAAGCTCATTTTGGACGCGGACATGCCCGGGAGGGACGAAGGATGGATATAAAACAGGCCAAGCAGGAGCTTCGCTGCGCGATGCTCTCGTATACCGAACGAAACGAGGATGGGACGCTTGCCATTCCCACCGTGCGGCAAAGGCCGCTTTTACTTATGGGCCCGCCGGGCGTCGGCAAGACGGCGATTTTATACCAGCTGGCGCAGGAGCTGCACACCAATCTCGTCTGCTACACCATGACGCACCACACGCGCCAGAGCGCCCTCGGTCTTCCGCTCATCCGCGAAAAAAGCTTCGGCGGCAGGACGTATTCCGCGACCGAGTACACGATGAGCGAAATTCTCGCCAGCGTCTATGACCGCATGGAAAAAACGGGCATCCAGACCGGCATTTTGTTTCTGGACGAGATCAACTGCGTCTCCGAAACGCTCATGCCCGCGATGCTCCAGCTGCTGCAATCCAAGCAGTTCGGCACGCACCGTCTTCCCGAGGGCTGGCTCATCGCCGCGGCGGGAAATCCCCCGGCTTACAACGAGTCGGCGCGAACGTTTGACACCGTCACGATGGACCGCGTCCGGCTTCTTGAGATCACGGAAAGCTACCCCGTCTGGCGCGATTACGCGCACGAGAAGGGCCTGCATCCGGCGGTTCTGTCCTATCTCGAGCTGAACCCCGAGCATTTTTACATCGTCGAGCCGCACGCCAGAGGCCGCAGTTTCGTCACCGCCCGCGGCTGGGAGGACTTATCAGAAGCGCTCTACAGCTATGAGCGCCACGGCTTTGCGATAACCGCCGCGCTCTTCGGCGAATTTTTGCAGCACGCGGAAATTTCGGCGTCCTTCGCCGCGTTCTTCCGGCTGTATACGAGCCTGCAAAAAAGGCTCGATCTGCCGAAAATTCTCGCCGGAAACGACGCCTCCGCTGCGCCCGAGCTGCGGAAGCTTACCTTCGATGCCCGGCTGGCCGCGGCGGAATTTCTGCTCCACGCCGTCTCGCGCGAACTGGACGCCTATCGGCAGACCGCGGCGCTTTCCGGCAGCTTTTCCAGCTTCTGCGCGTCGATTCAAAACGAAAACGGCCCGCTTTCCGCGGCGAAGGAGAACCTTTCCAGACGGCAGCGCGCGATGCAGCTTCGAAAGGAGCTCGGCGTCCTGCCCGCGGCGGAGGAGGCTGCCGAGCGCCGGTTCGCGGCAAAGGCCCACGCGCTGTTAGACGGCGCAGACGATACCTCCGCGCTGGCGCGAGAGGCGCAGTCCATTGCCGCGCAAGAGAACGCCCTTCGCGATCAGGCCGCCGCAAAGCTGGACCGCGCGATGGCCTTCGTCTACGAGACCTTCGGCGCAGGACACGAGCTTCTCATCTTCCTCACACAGCTCAAAAACCTCCCCGGCGCAAACAGCTTCCTCAAGGAAAGCGAACGCTACGGCGTTCTCTGCAAACAGACGCTCCCCGAAGAACTCGCAAAAGCCCTATAAAAAGCACCCGCGGATGAAAAAACATCCGCGGGTTTCCTATTTATTTCTTTTTTACCGGGAAGCAGACCTCGGTGACGAACTCGTCGGGGTTCTGCGTCTCGTGGGGGCTGACGTGGTAAATGTCGAACATCGGCCCGTCGTAGTCATAGCCGTTGTCTTCGATCCACGCGCTGACGGCGGCGACGACGTCGTTGATTCTCTCGTATCCGCCCTTAAAGGTGCAGCCCGCGTAGGTCACAGCGGGAAGCGTCCGGAATTTCACGTGCTCGGTGTCGGGATACGTTCCCTTCACGCTCTTCGAGGCCATGATCTCCACGTCCGTCTCCTTGTACTCGTTGTCGAGGAACGTGACCGTGCAGCAGCACGGGTCGTCCGGAATGAGCGGCATGTGGTCCGTCTCGCGGCACAAAACGCCCCAGATCATGCCCTCGTCCTCATAACGCGGGATTTTCATCTGCACCGTGGCGCAGTAGCGTTCGGGCAGGGTCTTCAAGGTAACATTGTAGGTCATAATTTCGTCCTTTCTCAGCCGTATCCTCGCTGTCTCGAGAAGGCGCAGCTTCTGCGCGGTGTCGGCCGCGAGCGCTTCGAGCGTTTTCTGCTGCGCGGAAAGACACGCGTCGAGCGTCTGCCGGTCGTCATAAATTTCGAGCAGATGCCCGATCTCGGCCAGCCGGAAGCCCATGTTCTTGAGCGCGGTAATGCGCCCGACCGTGGGCAGCTGCCGCTCGTCATAATAGCGGTAGTCGGTAAACCGGTCGACATACGCAGGCCGTAAGAGGCCAATTTCATCATAATGGCGCAGCATACGGACGCTGATTCTTGACAGCTTGGAAAAATCTCCGATCTTCAGCAAGGCGGTACCCTCCATGCGTTGTTTTTATCTCTTGAGCTCGGGGATATTGTAGAGCCTCACACAGTGTCAGTGTCAAGAGGGATTTTTAATTTTTTTCTGGTGGAGGCCACCGGCTGGCCCTTTTTCTCGACCCCAGCCCTGCATCCCAATATCCGTAAGGCAGCAAAGCTGCCAACGGCTATCGGATGCAGGGCTGGGGTCGAAAACCCACTGGCAGGCTTCTGCCAGAAAAAGCTCAATGCTTTGCCTTCAAAAAAGCAAGATTCAAATCCACATCCGTCGAGATCCCATCGACCCTTCCGTCATTGCAATACTGCCAGAGCTGAAAATGGTACGAAAAGCTCGGCGTGTCATTGTACTCGGCCAGCCAGAAGACGTAGTCCTGCAGGCTCTCGAGGTCAAATTCCTCGTAGCCGAAGCGCTGGTTGAAATAGACGCCCGCGCGGTAGCCCGCCTGTTCGACCGCGCTGCAGAAGGCGATGGCGTTTTTGGTCAGCTGCACGGAGTCCATGCCGTCGGTGCGGGCCTCGGCCTGAATGTCCTCCCAGTCGAAAACGACGGGGTAGGAAAGCGGATAGTCTTTGATCTCGTCCAGCACGAACTGCGCCTCGTCGATGGCCTCCTTTTCATCGAGCGCCTGCGAGAAAAAGTACACGCCGACGTCCAGCCCCGCGGCAAGCGCACCTTCGATGTTCTTTGTAAAATACTCGTCGGGCTGAATTTCGCCCTCGGTGTAGCCGCGGTAGCCCACGCGGATCATCGCGAACTCCACGCCGTTGGCCGCGACGAGCTCCCAGTCGATATCCTGCTGGTGCGACG
>CAKUJL010000101.1 GCA_934661715.1 uncultured Oscillospiraceae bacterium
CTTGTGAAGCCGCAGTCGGCGATGATGCACCGCACGTTTGCCGGGAAGTCAAAGCAGCTTGCAAGCAAAACCGTCGTTGCGCCCATCGAAAGCCCGCCCAGGATCAAAGGCTCGCTTTGGCCCAGCTTCTGGCCCATGTAGGTGACCCATGAAAGAACGTCCAGCCGTTCGCGCACGCCGAAGGTCAGATATTTTCCCTGCGAGAGCCCGTGCGCCCGCTGGTCGACGAGCAGAAGCGAGTACCCCAGCTCGTCATAGTAATACGGCAGGACGAGACCGAAATCGATCTGCCAGCACGACCGGTAGCCGTGGAAGAGCAAAATCGTGCCCTTCGCGTTTTCGCGCGGCAGGAAGGTCGCGTGCAGGAGCTTTCCGTCGTAGCTCATGACGTGGAGTTCTTCGTGCTCGTGTGCGTTCACCCAATCGGTCGAGGCAAGACTCGTCTGCTTGATCTCCCGGTAGGCGGGCTTATCGAGCTGCGCGGCGAGGCTTTCTTTCGTATAGCGCCGCCCTGTCACGGCCAGCTGCACCACGCAGTATCCAAAGCACATCAAAATTACAAAAGCGGCGAGTAAAATCCAGAAAAGCACCGCTTAATCCTCCTTTTTGCGCGAGAGCCCCGCAAAGCGCGGGAACGTGCGCGGCCAGACGAGCCCCGCAAACACGACGATCAGAAAATACCGCAGTGCGTCTGCCAGACCCGAAGGAAGCAGCGCGTGCAGCAGCGGTTTGAGCCCGGCTTTGATGCCCACGATGAGCAGAAGTCCCAGCGAGAATTTAAGAACCTGCCCCCAAAACGGAGCGTGCGTGTCAAAATTTCGTCCGCGGCTGTCCAAAAAGAACACGCAGAAAAGCCCCGCGATCGCGCCAAGAAGCGTCCATGCGTTTTTGACCGCGTGGGCGAGATTGCTTTCCTCCTCCGAGCCCGGCGCAAAATCCGCGCGGATGCCGGAGACATAAAAAACGAACAGAACGGCCAGCGCAATGCCCGCCGCAAGAAGATACGGCATGGCTTTCTTTGTCCTCGCTTCCGACCGGAAAACGGGATACAGCGCCGCCAGTAAAATTGCCGCCATCAAAAACGCAACGCCCACGTCCAGCGGCGTGTGCACGCCCAGATACATCCGCGAAAACGGCACGAGCAGCACCAACGCGAGGCAGACATATTTCACCCACCGGCGCTTGGAAAGCAGCCCCACAGACCCGAACGTGCCCACGGCGTTCTGCGTGTGCCCCGAAGGAAACGAATAGCCGGTCGCCGCCGCGCGGGCAGACTCGACAATTGTAAAACTGGGGTCGAGCACCCACGGCCGCGGGACGCGGCAGAGAATTTTCAGGAACTGGTTTCCGAGCGTCCCGAACAGGCCCACCGCGAAGCAGTAATAGCCCATGCGCTTGTCCACGCACCAGAAAATCAGCAGCGCCAGCGTCATAAACGCCAGCTCGTCGCCAAAATACGTGACGCCGGAGAAGAACGCGTCCAGCGCAGGCACACGCGCCGCCTCCAGAAGCCTCAGAAATCCCATAGCAGCCTCCTGCAAACATCAGTTTTGAGACAGTATACCACATTTCTGCGGCAAAGGGGAGGCACGGCTTGCAATTCTGCAAAAAAACGATATACTAAAGAAAAACCGAAACACGCAAGAAAGCGAGAGATGAAGATGTTTTCCAACCAGCCGCGCGAGATTTACAAAAGACACATGCTCATCGAGGTCATCTGCCAGCTGCGCTTCCCGGAGATTCTGAAGATCGAGGCCGCCGAGCCCGCCGATTTTCAGGACGCTGTCCGGCAGGAGTTTCCGCAGTACGGCAAAAACATCGAGCGCCTGCCGCCCAAAAACGTCGGCGGGAAGATGGTCGATCAGGGCACGGTCAACAACTACCAGTTCATTTCCGCGGACGGCGGCTGGAAAATCAGCCTGACCAAGGGCTTCATCGCCCTTTCTACCACGCGCTATACAAGGTGGGAGGCCTTCGCCAAGCGGCTCGATTTTGTGCTGGCCGCGTTTATCAAGGTCTATAAGCCCGCGTATTTTGAGCGCGTCGGCCTGCGGTATATCAACGCCGTCAACAAAAAGGCGATGGGGCTGGACGAGTATTCGTGGCGCGAGCTCATCGCGCCGGGCTATCTCGGCCTGATGGCGGACGATGAAACCAAAGAAGAGGCGTTTTTGAAATGCGAGCAGTCCGTGACGGCCAACATGCCCGGCGGGGCCAAGGCGAACATCAAGTGCGGCCCGGGCCTTCTTCGCAAGGTCGATAACCGCACGCGGGCTGTGGAAGAGCAGCGCGTGTTCATGCTCGATCTGGACGTGTTCTTTGACGGCCGGACCGAGCTCAGCCACGCCGTGCCCGCCCTCAACGTCGTCCACGGAAACGCCGACAGCCTGTTTCGGGGCGCGCTCAAGAGGCCCCTCCTCGACACAATGGAACCGGAAGAAGCGTGAAGCGAGGTAATAGGTAATAGTGAAGAGTGAATAGGTGTGGTGTCGGCTTCGCCGACGATTCCAATCGTGCCGCTTTGCTGCACACCGCACTTCTTCACTCTTCACTATTACTTTTTACTTTTACTCTGCGACTTCTATGCTTCCGCCGGTTTCGAGAGTTTTTCCGTCGAGAAGCAAAAGCTTTTCGGCAAAGAGCTTCGCAAGGCCGCTCAAAATCGCCGCCGAGGCGATGAGCTCCGTTGTGTCCTGCACGGCAAGCTCGGAGTCGACCTCGCAGTCGAGCATCTGCGCGGCGGAGCGCTTGACCTGCTCCACAAAATACTGCGTGCAGAGCTTGTGCCGCAGGGCGCAGGAGGCATAGGCCCTCCGGACGTCTTCTTCCGGCAGATTACCCGGCAGCAGCGTCTGGAGCGTCGAGAGGCTCAGCGTCTGCTTGAACGTGCAGATCATAATTAAGTAGGCGATATGGACGCGGTAGTATTTTTTCTTGCGCGGCTCGGGGAGCATCTTCGTGCGGACATAGTTGTTGATGGCCGCGGCGGTGATGGTCTGCGCCTGCTTGCTCTCCGGCGGCAGATAGCTCAGATATTGCTTGAGAAGCTGCACGACCTGCTCCATATACAGCCCGAAGTCCGGAATCTCCTCCCACGCGGGAAGATGATAGTGCTCGAGATATTTTTCCCACCGGCGAAGCTTTCCGGCGATGAGATCGTTATCGTAAGCCATAAAATTACACACACCTTTCGCCCATAGTATAACAACTTTTTAACGGAAAAGCAAGCTGACCCGGACGCTTTTATCGGTTGACTTTGTGGCCGATATGTGCTAACCTGATATCAGGCATTAGATGCAAATTCCGACAGAAGGGGCGATTTTATGTTCCGCATTGTGACCGATACCTCGGCCAATCTCCCGACCGCTTATCTCAAGGCCGAAAATATTACCGTCATTCCCTTTACCTTCCACACCGACTCCGGTGAACAGTCGTGCATGGACACCGCGTCCTTTGACGCGAAGGCGTTCTATTCCGCGATGCGAAACGGGGAAAAGGTCACGACGTCTCAGATCCCGCCGCAGCGCTTTATCGACTATCTCCAGCCCATGCTGGAAAATGGCGAGGACGTTCTGTTTGTGAGCATGTCGTCCGGCATCAGCGGCTCGTATGCCTCGAGCAAGATGGCCGCAAACCAGCTGAAGGAGGAATTTCCGGAGCGGAAAATTCTGACCGTCGACACGTATTCGGCGTCTCTGGCCGAGGGCATCGTGGTCATGAAGGCCGTCGAGTGCCGCGAACAGGGCATGGATATTGAGCAGACGTATCACCTGCTCCGCTCCCTGCGCCACCGCATCGCCCAGATCTTCACCGTCGGCGACCTGCGCTATCTCAAGCGCACCGGAAGACTCTCGAATATCGAAGCCGCCGTCGGCACGGTTTTGCAGATCAAGCCCCTTCTCAAGGGCGACCCCGAAGGAAAGATCGTCTGCTTTGCAAAGGTCCGCGGCCGCCAGCGTGCGATCGAGGAAATGGCAAAGCGCTATGCCGAGCTCGTCGTAGAGCCCGAGACGCAGACCGTCTGCATCTCCCACGCCGACTGCGAGCAGGACGCACAGATCCTCGCGTCGATGCTCAAGCGGGCCAAAGCGCCGAAGGACATTCTCATCGTCGACTACGAGCCGGTCACAGGCTCTCACGTGGGCCCCGGCGCACTGGCGCTGTTCTTCCTCTCCGACGAGAACGTGAGAAATATCTGAGGAATATCCAAATACCGCGGAAGAAGCTTCTTCCGCGGTATTTTTTTGCACCGGGGCTTGACAGAGAGAGTGCTTCGCTGTAAGTTATACAAGTATGAAAATTTCCGGACGAAACCGCCCGGCGGAGGGAGACTATGGCAGGAGGAAAGCATCTTCTGGGCAAGCCCAAGGGCAAGCACATTTTCGGCACGGCCAAGGTCGGCGAAAAAGGGCAGATCGTCATCCCCAAGGAGGCGCGAACGCTGTTTGGCGTGCAGCCGGGCGATACGCTTCTGATTTTGGGCGACGAGCAGACGGGCATCATCGTGACCAAGCCCGACGTGATCGAAAACGCAGCGATGAAAATTTTTGAAGAGATGGAGCGAGAAGCAAAATGAAAGAGCTCGAAAGCATGTATGAAGACCTCGGGGTAAGCCGCGCGGTCTATGCATACGGAGAAAACATACTCGAAAGCCTCAAGCCGCGCTTTGAAGCGATCGACCGGAACGCGGAATACAATCAGGCCAAGGTCCTGCACGCGATGCAGGAAAACAGAGTCGACGCGACGTGCTTTGCGGCCACGACGGGCTACGGCTATGACGATCTGGGCCGCGACAAGCTGGAAAAGGTCTATGCCGCGACCTTCCACACCGAAGCGGCGCTGGTCCGCCCGCAGATCACCTGCGGCACGCACGCATTGGCCGTCGCGCTGTCGGCAAATCTTCTGCCGGGAGACGAGCTTTTAAGCCCCGTGGGGGCGCCCTATGACACGCTGGAAGAGGTCATCGGCATCCGCGAATCGAAGTGCTCTCTGAAAGAGTACGGCGTGAGCTACCGGCAGGTCGATTTATTGCCGGACGGAAGCTTTGACTATGACGGCATCCGCGCGGCGATCACGGAAAAGACGAAGCTCATCACCATCCAGCGCTCGAAGGGCTACGCGACAAGACCGTCGTTTTCCGTTTCGCAGATCGGAAAGCTCATCGCCTTCTGCAAGCAGGTCAAGCCCGGCGTTCGCTGCATGGTCGATAACTGCTACGGCGAGTTCGTCGAGACCATCGAGCCGTCCGATCTGGGCGCGGACATGATCGTCGGCAGCCTGATCAAAAACCCCGGCGGCGGTCTCGCTCCCATCGGCGGGTATATCTGCGGCACGCGCGAATGCGTCGAGCGCTGCGCCTACCGTCTCTCCGCGCCCGGTCTCGGGCAGGAGGTCGGCGCGAACCTAGGCTTGCTTCCCAGCCTCTATCAGGGCTTCTTCCTCGCGCCAACGGTCGTCTCCGGCGCGCTCAAGGGCGCAATTTTCGCGGCAAACGTGTATGAAAAGCTGGGCTTCCGCGTGGTGCCGAACGGCACGGAGTCGCGCCACGACATCATTCAGGCAGTCGAGCTGGGAAGCGCCGAACGGATGCTGGCGTTCTGCAAGGGCATTCAGGCGGCGGCTCCGGTCGACAGCTACGTGACCCCGGTCCCCTGGGCAATGCCGGGGTATGATTCCGAGGTCGTGATGGCAGCTGGCGCGTTTGTGCAGGGCTCTTCCATCGAGTTGTCTGCCGACGGTCCCATCCGTCCGCCGTATGCGGTGTATTTCCAGGGCGGGCTGACGTGGTACCATGCAAAGCTCGGGATTTTGATGAGCTTGCAGAAGCTCGTGGAGCAGGGGTTGGTGTCCCTGTAAGATTCCCCCATTAAGGGGTCTGGCAGAGACCTGCCAGCCGGGTAGATTCGACCCCATTCTTCTTAGCTGCGCAAAGAAGAACGGCGTCGACCGTCAAGAAGAAGTTGCCCAAAGAAAACCCTTGAGAA
>CAKUJL010000102.1 GCA_934661715.1 uncultured Oscillospiraceae bacterium
CCGGGAATATCCCGGCGGTCGGTGCATTTTCTGGCGGTGCCCGGCGGGCAGATGCAGTGATTGCGGCAGCTGATGGCGGCGTCCTCGATGGGGCGGATGGGCTTTTCCTGCGAGTAGACGACCTTGAGCGTTTTGACGCCGTTTTTGCGGCAGAGCTGGCGCATGACACGTGCCAACGGGCAGACCGACGTTTCGAAAATATCCGCCACGCGGAAGGCGGTGGGGTCTACCTTGTTGCCCGCGCCCATCGAGCAGATGATGGGAACGCCCGCTTTCTTCGCGGCAAGCACCAGTCCCATTTTTCCCGAGACGGTGTCGATGGCGTCGACGACGTAGTCAAACTGCGAAAAGTCGAACTGCCCTTCCTCGCCGGGCAGGAAGAAGGTCTTGTACGTCGTGACCTTGCAGTTGGGGTTGATGGAATGCACGCGGCTTTCTGCCGCGTCCGCCTTGAATTTTCCGACGGTTTCGCGCGTGGCGAGAATCTGGCGGTTGATGTTCGTGAGACACACGCGGTCGTCGTCGACGAGATCGAGGGCTCCTACGCCGGACCTGGCCAACGCTTCCACGGTGTACCCGCCCACGCCGCCGAGCCCGAACACAGCCACGCGGGAATTTGCCAGCACGTCCATCGCCGCGCCGCCAAGCACAAGCTGCGTCCTTGAAAACTGATTGAGCATGATATCCTCCAGAAAAGTGGTGTACCGCGCATACCGCCCGCACCTTCCGGTGCGGGCGGTATGCTTAGAGAGAAAGAAAGGTAATAGGGGGATTGGGATTATAAATGAATGGTGCTGATCAGATTAAACTGCCGCAAATCCTTTTTCCAGATCGGCGATGATATCGTCGATGTGCTCGGTGCCGATGGAAAGGCGGATGGTCGACGGGGTGATGCCCTGATCGAGAAGCTCCTCTTCGGTCAGCTGGGCGTGCGTGGTGGTCGCGGGGTGGATGACGAGGGACTTCACGTCCGCGACGTTTGCAAGCAGGGAGAAAATCTCCAGATTGTCGATGAAGCGGAAGGCCGCCTCCTGCCCGCCCTTGATCTCAAAGGTGAAGATGCTGGCCCCGCCGTTCGGGAAATAGCGCTCATACAGCGCATGGTCGGGATGATCGGGAAGCGACGGATGGTTGACTTTTGCAACCTTCGGGTGCTTCGTGAGGTATTCGACGACCTTCTTCGTGTTTTCCGCGTGGCGCTCGAGGCGAAGAGACAGCGTTTCCGTGCCCTGCAAGAGAAGGAAGGCGGCAAACGGGGAGATGGCCGCGCCCTGATCGTGCAGCAGAATCGCACGCACATAGGTCGCGAATGCCGCCGGGCCCGCCGCGTCGACGAACGAAACGCCGTGATAGCTGGGGTTCGGGTCGGCGATGAGCGAGAACTTGCCGCTGGCTCTCCAGTCGAACTTGCCGGAGTCGACGATCACGCCGCCGAGCGTTGTGCCGTGGCCGCCGATGAACTTTGTCGCCGAGTGGACGACAATGTCCGCGCCGTGCTCGATGGGGCGGATGAGATAGGGCGTGCCGAAGGTGTTGTCAACGACGACGGGAAGAGCGTGCTTATGGGCGATCGCGGAAATGGCGTCGATATCGGGAATGTCGCTGTTGGGGTTTCCGAGGGTCTCGAGGTAAACGGCCTTCGTGTTCGGCTGGATGGCCGCTTCGACCTCTTTAAGATCATGCGCGTTGACAAACGTCGTGGTGATGCCGAAGGCCTTTAAGGTATGGGCAAGCAGATTGTATGTGCCGCCGTAGACGGTCTTCTGGCAGACGATGTGGTCGCCCTGCTGGGCCAGCGCTTCAATGGTGTAGGTGATCGCCGCCGCGCCGGAAGCCACAGCAAGACCTGCCACGCCGCCCTCTAAGGCCGCGATGCGCTTTTCGAAGACGTCCTGCGTGGAGTTTGTGAGACGGCCGTAGATATTGCCCGCGTCACGAAGCGCGAAGCGGTCCGCCGCGTGCTGGGCGTTGTGGAACACATAAGACGTCGTCGCGTAAATGGGGACGGCGCGGGAATCGGTGGCGGGGTCGGCCTGCTCCTGACCGACGTGCAACTGTAAGGTTTCAAAACGATAGTTGGACATAAGAATTCTCCTTCTTTGAATCGGTGTTTGTGGATCTGTGGACGGGTTTTCGGCGCAGCGTCACATTCGTCCGTTGCGGAAATTCGCCCGCAGCAGCGTCTCAAAGATGGGTCTCATACGGTGTCCTCCAAGTTCTATATCCTATCTGTATACTAGTCTGGTAGGTTGGTAAGAGAATAGCATACGAAGCCGCGCTTGTCAAGCGGTTTTGCCAAAAACAATCTGATTTTTTTGTGGAAGCTCACGAAGGCATTCGCGGCGGCGGGCAAAACGCGCACCTGAAGCTGTCCGCCTTTGTTGCGTTTTTAGCCAATTCGTGGTATGATAGCGGAAACTTCTTGGGATGGGGTGCGTATATGCAGCTGGGAACCATGATTCTTGACCGGCCGATGATTCTGGCGCCGATGGCGGGCGTGACCGACTGGGCCTACCGCTGTGTCGCGGCCTCGCTGGGCGCGGACGTGACCGTGACGGAAATGGTCTCGTCGCGGGCGCTGGTTTACAAGGACAAAAAGAGCATTTCCCTTCTGCGGAAGACCGATGCCGGCCTCTGCGGGGCGCAGATCTTCGGAAACGACCCGTCCGTCATGGCAGACGGCGCGGCGCTGGCTCTGGAGCACTCCGGCGCGGACTTCATCGACATCAACATGGGCTGCCCCATGCCGAAGATCGCCGGAAACGGCGACGGAAGCGCCCTGATGAAGAACCCGGAAAAAGCGGCGAAGATCGTCGAGGCCGTCAAAAAGGCCGTTCCTGTCCCCGTCACGGTCAAAATGCGCAAGGGCTGGGACAAAGGAAGCGTCAACGCCGTCGAGCTGGCCGTTATTTTAGAGCAGGCCGGGGCCGACGCCATCGCCGTGCACGGCAGGACGAAGACGATGCTCTACTCCGGCGTCGCCGACTGGGACATCATCCACGACGTGAAGGCCGCGGTGTCTGTGCCCGTGATCGCAAACGGCGACATTTTTTCTGCCGAGGATGCGGTGCACTGCGCAAAAAGGACACAGGCAGACGGTCTGATGCTGGGCCGCGGCGTTTTTGGAGACCCGTGGCTGCTTGGACAGTGTAAAGCTGCAATCTTGGGTGAGCCCATCCCTGAGCGGCCGCCGCTTTCCATGCGCGTTGACACGGCGCTTCGCCAGTTCGAGCTTGCAAAGGAAGACAAGGGCGAACACATCGCGTGTCTGGAGGCGCGGAAGCATTTTGCATGGTACCTGCGCGGTGTGGCGCACAGCGGATATTATAAGGAAAAGATCTCCGGCATTTCTTCGATGGACGACATCTACGCCATCGCCGCCGGGATCAAGCGCGATTTGAGGTGACAATATGCCGGAAGAACAACTCATACGCCGGGCGCAGCAGAGCGACAATGAAGCCTTCGAGCAGCTGCTGCTTCTGCACCAGAAGAAGGTCTATAACCTCTGCCTTCGCATGAGCGCAAACCCCGACGACGCGCTCGATCTGTCGCAGGAGGCGTTTATCAAGGCCTGGCGCTCGATCGGGCAGTACCAGTTTGAGGCGAGCTTTTCGACGTGGCTGTTCCGTCTGACGAGCAACGTGTGCATCGATTTTCTGCGCCGGAAAAAACGGCGGCAGGAAACGTCCTTAACGGAAAGCTACGACGACAGCGACGAGGGTGAGGAATTTTCCCTCCCCGACACCGCGCCTCTTCCCGAGGAGCAGGCCATCACGAACGAGACGAAGATCGAGCTTGCCCAGGCGATGGAGCGCCTTGGCCCCGAGCACCGGGAAATTTTGCAGCTGCGCGTCGTAGAGAACCTTCCCTACGAGCAGATCGCGGAGATTCTGGACATCCGCGTCGGCACGGTAAAGTCGCGGCTTGCACGCGCAAGACTTTCATTAAGAAAAATTCTCAAAGCAGGGAACTATTTTTCCGATGCTTCGTCTGAAAGGATAGAAGGCGAGGTGCGTCTATGATTACTTGTGATAAGGCGCTGGAGCTGCTGAGTGCGCAGCTTGACGGCGTATTGACGATAGAAGAGCAGAAAGAGCTGTCTATGCATCTTTCCGCGTGCCCGGAATGCAGAGCCGTGCAGAAGGAGCTCTCCGCGATCGACGAAGCGCTCCCCGGTCTTACGCAGGAGCCGCCGAGGCTTCTGCACGACGGCGTGATGCAGCAGATCCGCCGCGAGACCCGGCGCAAAAAAGAGCACAAGCCCATCGTCCGCTTTGTCGGCATGATGGCCGCGGCCGCGGCGCTGCTTGCGGTGCTGGCGGGGTTCCAGCTGGTGTCGCTTCCCGGCTTTGACCACGGCGAGGCCGCCGTCTCGATGGGAGATTCCCTCTTCCCGAAGGACGACGCGGCCCAGAGCTACGCCAAGCAGCTTTCGCGCGAGACCGGCTGCCGCGTCATTCTGGTCGAGCAGTGCACGCCGGAAGCGCTCGGCGGCGATTTTATGCAGCTGGAAAACGGCGTCTACAGCCGGGAGCTTTGCGAGGCGGAGCTCGACGCGGTCGAAGCGGCCATCGGCAGCCAATATCCCATGACCATCTGCGGCGCCAGAGGCGAAGCGGACGATACGGCCTATCTTCTTTGCACCGAGTGACTTGACATCTATCGCGATTTATGAAAAAATAGACCTACGCCGCACAGCCAGTTTGCCGGTTGTGTGGCGTCAGTTTTAAGCGTAGTATGGGAGGCTTTTATGGCGGAACAGGAATTTTTGAGCGGTTTTTGCCCCAAATGCGGCGAGATGCTGAAGGTGCCCGCGTCGCTTTTGCAGTTTTCGTGCATGTACTGCGGGGCGCGTCTGGCGCAGAGCGAGCTTGTGACGGAGGTTGCATCCGAGCCGGCCCTGTCCGCGCTGGACGCGGCTTCGCTTCTGACCTCCGCGCAGCAGCAGCTTCCCGATTGTGTGCGCTCGTTCCGCGGCTATCAGAAAAAGATCACGAAGGCGGAGTTTGAGCCCGCGTTCGCAGATGTCTACGCCGCGGCGGAGCCCGTTTTCCGGCAGCTTTCCGACGCGCTGGGCGCAATGGAGCATACGGACGCGGCGATTTCGCAGAGCGTGACCACATTTCTGGACGCGCTCGAAGCGGACTGGGCCGCGAACCGGAATCGAAACGGTGCCCGCGACGACGACAAAATGGTCATCGCCATCTTCCTCGTCCCCGCCATCCGGAAGCTGTCTCTTCCGATGAGCGAGCCCTTCTGCGAGGCATTGCAGCAGGAGTGGGTGCGGCGGTATCCGAAGACGCCGTTTTTCCTCGGCAATTACGACGATATTTCCACGGGCTTCCGCAAGAAGGTCTTCGGCCTGTGCTTCATCACGACCGCCGTCTGCGAAGAAGAGGGAAAGCCCGACGACTGCGCCGAGCTCACCGCCTTCCGCGCCTTCCGCGACGGGTATCTCAGAAGCTGCCCGGACGGCCCGGCGCTGATTACGGAGTATTACGACATTGCCCCCGGCATCGTCACCTGCATCAATCTCGCCTCCGACCGGAAGGAAACCTACCGCGCCATCCGCGAAAACTATCTCGCACCCTGCTACGAGGACCTGCAAAACGGCCGCCTCGCCGAATGCAAGGCCCGCTATACCGACATGGTCCGCACCCTGGAGCATCGCTTCCTCGCCTGACCGGTAAATGTTTGCTTTTTTAACATCTACGTGGGACGCTTCTCCTCTGTAAGGGCGGCTTCCGCCCGGCAAATTGCACGTCCGAAACGCGAAATACTGCGGCGAATTCGGCGGTTCCCGAGGGCGGACAGGGTCGTCCGCCCCTACAAAAAATTTCTGGGCTTTGGATAAAATCATAGCCACCGGCCGTGCCGGTGGTTTGCACTAGCCCCCTTGGGGCATGACCCGGGCTGAGCCTATAGGCTCGTCGAAAAG
>CAKUJL010000103.1 GCA_934661715.1 uncultured Oscillospiraceae bacterium
CGCGCCTACGCTTGCCAGCATGATCCTGAGTCTGGAATCGGTCTTTGCCGTCCTCTTCGGCTGGATCATCCTGCATCAGGCGCTGAGCGCGAGAGAGCTTCTCGGCTGCCTCGTCATCTTCATCGCCATCGTCATCGCCCAGCTCCCGTCCAAAGAAAAATCCGCCGCATAATTCTCTCGCATGCAAAATGCCCGCTGCTTTCGCAGCGGGCATTCGATGTACCTTGGTAGTTTTTACTTCTCGACGACCTCGAGGATCTCCATCGGACATGCCTTGGCGCAGATACCGCAGGCAATGCACTTGGAGGCGTTGGGAGCCTCTTCGACCTTCACCAGCACGCCGAACGGACATGCTTCCTTGCACTTGCCGCAGCCGACGCAGAGCTTCTTGTTGATCGTGTAGACGCCCTTGGCGTTCTGCTTGATCGCGCCGTGCTCACAGGCCTCGGCGCACTTGCCGCACTGCACGCAGACCATGGGCTTGGCCGCGCCGTTCTTCTCAATGATCTCGAGACATGCCTTGGCCGGGTCAAACTCCTTGTAGAACGCTTCGGAACATGCCCGGACGCACTCGAGACATGCCATGCACTGCGTGCCCTTCTTGACTGTCAGTTTTTTCATTGTCTGATCTCCTTTTTCGTTTTTAGGGCAACACCGCACAATTCGGCAAGCAGCTTCGGCGAGAGATTTTTCGTCAAGGCAAGGTTTGGAAAACGGAGGAATACTGTATGTATTTCCCGTTTTTCAAACCGCAGAATTGACGGAAAAGATCCGCCGAAGCGCGAAGACGCAATTGCGCGGTGCTGCCATAGGGACGGCAAAGCAAAGACAGTCCCGCGCTTTGGAGCGATTGACGCGCGGTCACTGTCCTTATTTTCTGACTCTGAAATTCCCTCTGCGGCCATTATACACAAAACGCACAAAAGAATCAACGTTTTTCGACTGATTTTTGAAAAAATGGCGCAATTTGTCTTTCCCGCCCGGTTTTGGAAGGTTTTTCGTACATAATCTTTTCCGCGCGGCTCACACTAGAAGCGTAAACCGCGTGCGTTTTTACGCCGCAAGTAAATCTGGAGGAACAAGTTATGAAAAAATGGACACTTCTGATCCTCGCCGTGTTTGTCGTCGCGTCCGTCTTTGCCGGGTGCAGCGCTTCGGCGTATATGGACGACCCGTACCGCAATGGCTACAGCAACGTCTCGACCACCCGCAACGGCACCGTCAACGGCACCAACGGCCGCTACGCCGGCTACAATTACGGCTACGACAACTACCAGAACGGTGCCTATCCCGGCACGTACAACGGCAATTCCGCCGGAACCTACAACGGAAACACCAACGGCGTCTATGACAGCACCACCGGCACGACGCGAAACACCACCACGACCGGCACGAACCGCACCGGCTCCTACACCGGCACGACCTCCGGCACCGGCATGGTTGGCGGCAGATAAAAAGACCGCGGCAGTTCATGTTTTTGAACTGCCGCAGTTTTTTCCTGTTCTAAGGGAGATGCCACACCTCGATGTCCTTTTGGAGCAGCACGCCGGTTTCGGTGTTTTCGGCGAACGTGAAGCCGTTTTCGCGGAAGAAGTGCTGCGCGTCCGCGTTTTTTTCGGGAACCGTAACAAAAAGCTTCTTTGCGCCGCACTTTCTCAGCGTACACACCGCCTGCCCGAGAAGCTGCTGACCGAAGCGGCGACCGCGGAAGCCCTCGTCCAGACAAAGGCTCTCGATCACGCCCACGTCTTCGCGTTCCGTCTTTCCGAGCACGAGCTCACCGACCGTTTTCCCGCGCAGCATCGCGGCGTAGGTTTCAAGCGCGGCTTCGGTCTGGCGGAACCAGAGGCTGAAATCCGCGCGGTCCGTCGCGCCCTGCTTGAGCCGTTTCTGCCGCTGGGCGGTGGAAATCTCAGGCGCAAGATGCGACGCGTCGTTTAGAAACTCGAAGGTGATCTCGCCGTCGTTCCAACAAAGGCGCGAAACCGCCGTGTTTTCGCAGAACGGCAGATCGTCGGTCTTCAAAATCCGCTTCTGCACGCCGCGCAGCACGCACGCGTGGGTAAAGATCGCGATCGTTTTTCCGTCAAACCGGGAAGCCTGCTCGTCAAGCCCCTGCAAAAACCGGCTCGTATAGTCCTCCCACGTTTCGCTGCCCGCGACGTGCCAGAGGCGCTCTTCGTGGTTGAACCTGTCCATGTCGCGCTTTTCATACCGCTCGAGCCAACCGAAGGGCGTGTCCTCCCAGCGGCCCACATTCGTCTCGCGAAAGCGCCTGTCGGGGAAAAGCGGCAGCTTCTTCGCCAGATACACCGACTGCGCCGTCCGGCAGGTCCTGAATAGGTCGCTTGACAAGCAAGCGTCGATCGGGATCGTTTCAAACCGGGCACGCAGGGCTTCAATTTGCTTGTCGCCGTTTTCCGTGATCAAAGAATTGTACTGCCCGTGGATGCGCCGGTAGGTGTTTCCTTCGGCCTCCGCGTGGCGAACGAGATAAACTGTCGTCATTTACATCACCGTAATATAGCTCAAAATCTGTTTTTGCATCTTTTCGGCCGCTTGCTGAGCCGCTTGCTGATAGTCCGTGCCGTCGCCGTCCTGCTTCTGATACGCGTACAGAATCGAGCGCCCCGCCATAATGGCCGCGCCGTGGCCCATGCGGTCAAAGGCATACTGCGCGTCCTTCGCGCCGGCTCCCTGTGCGCCGTAGCCCGGAACGAGGAAGAACAGCCGGTCGTATTTGCGCCGCAGTGTCTCCAAAACCTGTCGGTTTGTCGCGCCGACGGCAATGCCGATCTCGGAATACCCGTTCGCGCCGAACAGTCCCGTGCTCCAGCGCATGGCAAGGTCGGCCATCACCTGATACACGACGCGGTCGCCGGAGAGAAGGTCCTGCACCTCCCGGGCGGATTTGTTGGAGCTTCTGGCGATGACGAACACGTTTTTCCCCTCGCGGCAAAACGCCGCAAACGGCCCCACCGCGTCGCTTCCCAGAAAGCCGCTCATCAGAACTCCGTCGCACGGATACGGCGTGAAATGTTCCTCTCCGACCTGAATCGAGCCGAAGCACGCCTGCGCCTGCACCTCCGCCGTCGGCCCGAGGTCCGAGCGCATGAGATCCAGCAGCACATAGTATCCCAGCGACTGCGCATAGGATAGAACCTCCTGCATCGCGGCCACACCGTCGGCTCCCAGCGCGGCAAAAGCGCCGCTCACAATGCTCACCGCCGGAACGGTATCCTTGAGCGCATCCAAAATGCCGAAGGAAAATGCCCGGCAGCCTTCCGCCGCGGCCTTGAGCGTCTGGCCGTATTTGTGCCGCGCGCCCTCTTTGATGTGCAGCGGCAGCTCCCGGATCGTCGGGCAGATGCAGACCATGGTCGGATTTTTCAGCTTTCTGATTTTTGCCTGTAATACATCGACAGCCATACGGCGTACCTCCCTCATATTTCTGTCTATCAGTATAGCACATTTTTTGCCGTCTGAACAGGAAAAATCGCAGGATTTGCCGCTTATGAGCCCGTCTCTGACCGGGGAAACTAGCTTTGAAGGGAGGGATTTTTCATGCAGATGCGATCGTTTTTTCTGACCATGGGCGCAGGCGTCGCCGTCGGGGCGCTGGGCGCGATGATGCTGCCGAAAAACAGCGAGGTCTATAAGACCACCAAGCAGGCCGCCAACGCCATCAAGCGCGAGGCCGAGTCCGCCATCGACGCACTCGGGTCGATGCAATAAGAACCTGCCGCACCTCAAACGGGGTGCGGCGCTTTTCTGTTTGCATAAGGAAATTTTTGTGGTATACTGAAG
Source organism: uncultured Oscillospiraceae bacterium (assembly GCA_934661715.1). Classification (GTDB taxonomy): domain Bacteria; phylum Bacillota; class Clostridia; order Oscillospirales; family Oscillospiraceae; genus CAG-170. The sequence continues at coordinate 3,808 of CAKUJL010000103.1, forward strand.
AAAACCCGAATATGGAGGTCTTTCTATGACAGGCCCGGATCCCAACAGCATCCACCCGAACCCCGCGATACCGCAGGTGGTTTTCATCAAAAACGTGCTCACGCGCCCCAACATCCTCGTCGGGGACTACACCTACTACGACGATCCCGAGGGCGCGGAAAAATTCGAAGAGCACGTCACGCACCACTACGAATTTCTGGGCGACAAGCTCATCATCGGAAAATTCTGCGCCATCGCGCGGGGCATCGAGTTCATCATGAACGACCGCATGAACAGCGTCACGACCTACCCCTTCAACATCATGGGCGGCGGCTGGGAAGCGCACGCGCCAGAGCTTTCAGACCTTCCCCTGAAGGGCGACACCGTCGTCGGAAACGATGTCTGGATCGGCCAGCACGTGACCGTCCTTCCCGGCGTACACATCGCAGACGGCGCGATCATCGGGGCCAATTCCGTCGTGACCAAAGACGTTCCGGCCTACACCGTCGCGGGCGGCAGCCCATGCAGGGTCATCCGCAAGCGCTTTTCCGACGAGCTCATCGCTTATCTCGAGGCGCTTCAGTGGTGGAACTGGGACGCGGACAAGATTTTTCGGAATATGGAAGCCCTGTGCAGCGGCGATCTGGGGAGAATCCGCAATATCCGGGATTGACAGAAAAACAGGGAGCCGGTTCTCCGGTTCCCTGCATTTTGTTACGCTTTTTTAATCGCCGCCGTGCGCTCTTGCATAGTCAAGCGATTCGGTATCAAACTTGAAGCTCCGCTCTGTTTCGAAATCGTTCTGCGGCAAGATGCCCAGATTATTTCCCCAGTCACAGAAGTATTCTTCGCCGTCCAGAATCACGCGGCTGAGCACATGGCCGCTGTTCGTGCCCTGAAAGCTTCCTCTGACGCCCTGCGCGGAAATGCCCTCGATGTGCATCAAGAGGTTAAAGCCCGCCGCGCGGCCCACACAGTCCGCCGTTTTGTTCACAAGACAGGCCCATGCGCTGTCCAGAAGCGCCGTTTTTCCTGTTTTGACAACTTCTGCGCCGTTGCCGACTTTCACGCCTAATTCGCACAGATAGTTGTAATAAACACCGGCGATCTGCATCTGCGTCATGCCGTCGTGAATGATTCTCTTCTCATGGAGTTCTTTGGAAATAGCAAGCGCTACGTTCAACGCTTCCAGCTGTTGCTGGTAAAGCAACTTCGTTGAAATTTCTGTATTTTCCCATACTGGAAAATCAATGAACAGAAAGTATTTGTCATTGCTTACATTTGGTCCAATTCCGCAGCCCGGCCAAATGTTCGCAAGCGCGCCCGCCAGTTCCGGATACGAGCAGGCCAGTTTCTTTATGTAGCTTGACCCGGATTTCGGTTGGATTTGACCTTGAAGCCAATCCATCTGTTTCCACGTCAAATTCTCAAATCGGAAGGCATACTCACCTTTCAGGAAGCAAAACAGGATATTGTTCTCGATATCCGTTTCGCTCTGCGGATTTTCGATCCACGCGATATTCTCCGGCAGCCCCCAGCATTTTGCCCGCAGAGAAAGAAGCTTTTCGTCCTCCGTCTTCTCCGGCTCCTGCGTCTCGTCCGGCGTGACCTGTTCAAAAAACGAGCACAAAATTCCCGCCAGAAATGCCGCCGCGCCGTCCTGTTCCTGCGCTTTTGCATATTTTCCGCCCGGCGCAGCCGCCGCGACGCCCGTCACACATCCAAGAAGAATTCCAAACGCCAGCACCAGACTGAGCAGCCGTTTCATCCTACCGCCTCCGCATTTCAATTCCATTTCACGTTACTTTATCACACAAACCGCCGGATTGCAACGGCAGATGCACAAAAAACCGGCCATCCGAAGACGACCGGTTCGTTTTTGCGGAAAGTATTCCTTACTTATTGAGTACTTCGTCAACTGCGACTGCAACAGCGACCGTTGCGCCGACCATGGGGTTATTGCCCATGCCGAGGAAGCCCATCATCTCAACGTGTGCCGGGACGGAGGAGGAGCCTGCGAACTGGGCGTCGGAATGCATACGGCCCATGGTGTCGGTCATGCCGTAGGAAGCGGGGCCTGCGGCCATGTTGTCCGGGTGCAGGGTACGGCC
>CAKUJL010000104.1 GCA_934661715.1 uncultured Oscillospiraceae bacterium
TGGCATGATCAGCCTCGGCTGCGCGAAAAACCAGATCAACGCCGAGCAGATGCTGTTTCTGCTGCGCGTGGCAGGCTATGAGATTCTGCCGGACCCGGACGGCGCGGACTTGGTGATCATCAACACCTGCGGCTTTATTGAAGACGCAAAAACGGAAGCCATCGACAACATTCTGGCGATGGGCGAGCTCAAAAAGGAAGGCCGGGTCGGGAAAATTCTTGTGACCGGCTGTCTTGCCCAGCGCTATCAGATGGAGATCGTGCAGGAAATGCCGGAGGTAGACGGCGTGCTCGGCACGGGCTCGTATTATGACATCGTCTCGGCGGTCGGGAAAGTCCTCTCCGGCGAGACAGTCGCAGAGTTCGGCGATATCAACGCGAATCTCCCGGAGCCGCAGCGCATTCTGACCACGCCCGAGCACTATGCGTATCTGCGCATCGCCGAGGGCTGTGACAATCACTGCGCGTTCTGCATCATTCCAAAGCTGCGCGGCAAATACCGCAGCCGCCCGATGGAAGAGCTTGTAAAAGAAGCGCAGGACTTGGCCGAAAGCGGCGTGAAGGAGCTCATCGTTATCGCGCAGGACACGAGCCGGTACGGCATTGACCTCTACGGCGAGCGGAAGCTTGCGGAGCTGCTGCAAAAGCTCTGCGCCATCGACGCGATCTCTTGGGTGCGCGTGCACTATCTCTATCCCGACGAAATGTCCGACGAGCTCATTGACGTGCTGGCAAACGAGCCGAAGATCGTCAAATATCTGGACATTCCCATCCAGCACATCAACGACAATATCCTTCGCGCGATGAATCGCCGCGGAAACGGCGAATACGTCAAGAAGCTTCTCACAAAACTGCGCGAGCGCATTCCCGGCCTCGTCCTGCGCACGAGCCTCATCACCGGTCTTCCCGGAGAGGGTGAGGAAGAGTTCCAGCAGCTGTGTGAATTTTTGAAGGAATTCAAGCTCGAGCGTGCCGGAACGTTCGCGTTCTCGCCCGAAGAGGGCACGAAGGCCGCGCTGATGGACTATCCCGACAAGGAGATCGCGCAGGAACGCGCGGACATTGTCAACGAGCTTCAGTCGCGCATCATGGACGAATACAACGCCTCGTGCGAGGGAAAGACCATGCAGGTGCTCTGCGAAGGGTATGACCCAGACGAGGAATGCTATTACGGAAGAACGTATGCAGACTCTCCCGACATCGACGGGCGCATCTGGTTCACAGCGTCGCGGCATGTAAAGACCGGCGATTTTGTGGACGTTCGCGTCGTGGGCGCATACGATGGAGAGCTGACGGGAATTTTAGAGGAGGACATGGAAGACGATGACGACGGCGAGTAAGATCACAATGGTGCGGATCGTGCTGATCCCGTTTTTTATGGTGTTTCTGATCCTGAGCGGAAACGGCGGCGCAAATGCCGACACGTACCGCTGGATTGCGCTGGCGATCTTCATCGTCGCAAGCCTCAGTGATTTTGTCGACGGCTATGTCGCGCGGCACTACAATCAGGTCACAGACTTCGGCAAATTCTTTGACACGCTGGCAGATAAGCTGCTCGTGACGGCGTGCCTGATGATCTTCGTTGGGCAGGGCCGGATGGCGGACTGGATCGCCTTCATCGTCATCGCGCGCGAGTTTGCCATCATGGGCCTTCGCTCCATCGCGGCGGCGCACGGGCGCGTGATCGCGGCGGGCTGGTCGGGCAAGATCAAAACGTCGTGCACGATGGTGGGCCTCATCGCGATGATGATCTTCCCCGGCGTGCAGATTCTCGATACTGTCGTCTGCGTCGTCATTCTCGTCACCACGCTCTACTCGGGGTACGAGTATTTCCAGAAGAACTGGGACGTTCTCATGCCTTCCGCTTGACATTTGCCGCGGCAAATGCTATCATATCGGCATAAATTGTAAAGGCTGCGCTGCATTTTTTCTTGCGGCAGAGCCGCAACTGAATATCGCGTTGACCGAAAAGAGTATCTGGTCGGCGCCCTTCAGAGAGTCTTCGTCGTCGGCTGGAAGCGAAGACAGGGTTGGATCGGAGAAAGTGCGTTCGTGAGCGAGGGGAGACCCCGTCTGGGCCGCGTCAGAAGCCCGAAGTGAGAAATCAGAGTGGAACCGCGAGTTTGCAAAACCCGCCTCTTGAGCAAAAGAGGCGGGTTTTTCCATTTTATTGCGGTATATCCCGGGAGGCATTGCATTTGCATATCATCGAAGACATTCAGGCATATAAGAAAAACGACCCGGCGGCCCGGAGCGTGGCGGAAATTCTGCTGCTCTACAATGGTCTGCACGCAACGATCGACTATCGCATCGCCCACTGGCTGCACGTGCGGGGGCTGAAGTTTCTGGCAAGAGGCATTTCACAGTGGTCCAAAATATGGACGGGAATTGAAATTCACCCCGGAGCGAAAATCGGCCGCCGCCTCGTCATCGACCACGGCACGGGCATCGTCATCGGTGAGACCGCCGAAATCGGAGACGACTGCTTACTCTATCAGGGCGTGACCCTCGGCGGCACGGGCAAGGACGTCGGCAAGCGCCACCCGACGCTCGGAAACAACGTCATGGTGGGAGCCGGCGCGAAGGTCCTGGGGCCCTTTAAGGTCGGAAACAACACGCGGATCGCTGCCAATTCCGTGGTTTTGCGCGAGGTGCCGGACAATGCGACGGTCGTCGGTGTGCCGGGACGAATCGCGCGGCTCTCCGGCGAAAAGCTCGACCATATCCACACGCCGGACCCCGTGATGATCGAGATCGAGGCCATCAAGCAGCGCTTAGAGGCGCTCGAACAGCAAACAAAAGCATAAACAGGGAGGAAACGACATGTATCTTTATAACTCTGCCACGCACAAAAAGGAAGAATTTATCCCCAATGACCCCAAGCTCGTCAAAATGTATACCTGCGGCCCCACGGTCTACCATTTTGCCCACATCGGCAATCTGCGCAGCTATATCATGGAGGACGTGCTGGAAAAATACCTGCGCTATGTGGGCTACCCCGTCAAGCGCGTCATGAACATCACCGACGTCGGCCACCTGACCTCGGACGCCGACGAGGGCGAAGACAAGATGCTCAAGGGCGCACGCCGCGAACACAAGACTGTCATGGAGATCGCGCAGTTCTACACCGACGCGTTCTTTGACGACTGCAAGAAGCTCAACATCAAGCGCCCCGACGTCGTCCAGCCCGCGACCGGCTGCATTGACGAGTATATCAAGATCATCACGAGGCTGCTCGACACCGGCTACGCATATCAGGCGGGCGGCAACGTGTATTTTGACACGTCGAAGCTCGAAAAGTATTATATCTTCAATGACCACAACGAGGAAGATCTGGCCGTCGGCGTGCGCGAGGGCGTCGAAGAGGACACGAACAAGCGCAACAAGAACGACTTTGTCCTCTGGTTCACCAAGTCGAAGTTTGAAGATCAGGCCCTGAAATGGGACTCTCCGTGGGGCGTCGGCTATCCCGGCTGGCATATCGAGTGCTCCGGCATTTCGCTGAAATATTTGGGTGAAGACCTCGATATCCACTGCGGCGGCATCGACAACGCCTTCCCGCACCACACCAACGAGATCGCGCAGTCCGAGAGCTACATTGGCCACCACTGGTGCAACTACTGGATGCACGTGATGCATCTGAACACCACGTCGGGCAAAATGTCCAAATCGAAGGGCGAATTTTTGACAGTTTCGCTGCTCGAGCAGAAGGGCTATGACCCGCTGGCCTACCGCCTGTTCTGCCTGCAAAGCCACTACCGCAAGAACCTCGTCTTCTCGTGGGAAAACCTCGATAACGCGATGGGCACGTATCAGAAGCTGATCGCGAAGATCGCGGCGCTCAAGGCATCAAGCGAGCCCATCGACGAGGCGGCTGTCGCGGCTCTGCGCGAGAAGTTCAACAAGGCGCTTGGAAACGACCTCAACACCTCGCTCGGCATCACAGCGCTCTACGACGTTCTGAAGTACCAGACGAACGACGCGACGAAGCTGTACCTTCTGGGCGATTTCGACAAGGTGCTGAGCCTCGACCTTCTCAAAAAGGCCGAAGAGGCGCGGAAGAAGGCGGCCAGCGCGAAGGCAAGCGGCGGCGATTACAACATCATCTCCGAGACCGGCGAACAGGACGCGGACGTGGAAGCGAAAATCCGCGCCCGGTATGAGGCCAAGAAGGCCAAGAACTTCGCCGAAGCCGACCGTATCCGTGACGAACTCAAAGCCGCAGGTGTGGAAGTGACCGATATCCCCGGCGGCGCCAAGTGGACGAGAGCGTAATTAAAACAGGAACAAAAGGGCAGGCCAAATGGTCTGCTCTTTTCCTTCGTTGCAAGCGGCGATGATTTGTGGTATGATAACCTAGAAATGTTATGCGTCCACACAAGACGACCAGAAAGGGAGCTTTGCCATGAAGCTGATGATTTTAGACGGCAACAGCATCATCAACCGCGCGTTTTACGGCGTGCGCCTGCTCAGCACGAAGGACGGGCTGTACACGAACGCGATCTACGGATTTTTGAATATTTTAGAGCGTCTGCGCAATGACGAGCAGCCCGACGCGCTGTGCGTTGCGTTCGACCTCAAAGCGCCGACCTTCCGGCACCTGGCCTTTGAGGGCTACAAGGCCACGCGCCACGCGATGCCGGACGAGCTTGCGATGCAGATGCCCATTATGAAGGAAGTTCTGACCGCCATGAACATCCCCATCTACGAGTGTGAGGGCTGGGAAGCGGACGACATTCTGGGCACGGTCGGAGAAATCTGTTCGCGCGAAGGAAAAAACTGCGTCATCGTCACAGGAGACCGCGATTCGTTACAGCTTGTGAGCGAACACGTGACGGTCAAGCTCGTGACGAGCAAGGCCGGTCAGACGCTCACGACGAACTACACGTCCGAGGTCTTCCGCGCGGAATACGGCTTCGAGCCTGAGCGGCTGGTCGACCTCAAGAGCCTCATGGGAGACAGCTCGGATAACATTCCGGGCGTAGCCGGTGTGGGGCCCAAGACCGCGACGGGGCTTCTTGTGCAATACGGCACGCTGGACGGCATTTACGAGCACCTGTCGGAGATCAAGGAATCCGTGCGCAAAAAGCTGGAAAAGGACCGCGAACAGGCGTACCTGTCCTACGATCTGGCGACCATCCGCAAAAACGCGCCCATCGAGTTTGTGCCCGAGCAGAACAAGGTGCAGCCGGTCGACAATGACGCGCTGTATGACCTTTTCCGGAAGCTCGAATTCACGCGCCTGATGAGCCGGTACAGCCTCCACGCGCCGCAGGAAAAGCCGAAGACCCTGGAAACGGTCGAGACCGGCGTTGCCTGCGAAACCGTCACCGACCCTGCGCAGGCACGGGGAATCGCGAATAAACTCGCGGAAGAAGATTATGTGAACCTTATTGCCGCGGAAGACCTGTCCATGATCGCTGTGGAAACAGAAGATACGGGCTACTTTTTTACCGGCGAGGCGGCCGCGGACAAAGACTTTATGTCAACTCTCTTCGGCGCGTCCGTCAGGAAGGTCACGCACGACTGCAAGCCCCTGATGCGTGTGCTTTTGGAGCGCGGACTGCCGGCTGGGGGCTTCCTCTTCGACACGGCGCTGGCCGCCTACGATCTGGATGCAACGCGCGGCGAATACAAACTGGACGACGTGTTCGAGCAGTACTGCGGCGCACAAATTGGATACGCCGATGAGAAGACCGTCGGAGAAGCTGCGGCAAAGGAAGCGGCGCTGCGGGCAGAAGCGGCGGCGGTGGCGGCACTGTATACGGTCTTGCCCGGAAAGCTCCGGGACGC
>CAKUJL010000105.1 GCA_934661715.1 uncultured Oscillospiraceae bacterium
GTATTACCGCACGAACGAAAATTACACCGTCACGGCCATCAGCATGGACACGATGATCTCGTCAGTGGACTCGATGATGAACACGCTCTCCGTCGCCATTTCGGTCATTGCGGGAATTTCGCTTCTCGTCGGCGGCATCGGCGTGATGAACATCATGCTCGTCTCCGTGACAGAGCGCACGCGCGAAATTGGAACCCGGAAGGCGTTGGGCGCGACAAACGGCAACATCCGCGTGCAGTTCGTGGTCGAAAGCGTGATCATCTGCTTAATTGGCGGCGCGATCGGCATCGCCCTCGGCGCGGTGATGGGCTACGTGGGAAGCGGGCTATTGCACAACGCGGTGCTTCCGAGCATCGGGGCGATTATGCTGGCGTTCTGCTTTTCTCTGGCCGTCGGCGTGTTCTTCGGCTATTACCCCGCGAACAAGGCGGCGATGATGGACCCCATCGAGGCCCTGCGGTATGAGTAAGCGCGTTAAGCTTTCGTTAAGACGCGGGTCTGCGGAAAAAAACGCTTGCGCGGAAAGAAAATTCCTGCTATACTTCGTCTATCATAATGCAAGAGGAAGTAGCCGGCGGGAAACCGCGACAGATGGCGTCAGAACGGCCCAATGGGCCCGCTGCTGGATGAAATGGCAAAACTCTGGTTTTCGCATTGCGCGAGAGCCAGAGTTTTTTTACATTTTAAGCTGCTTTCTCACAAAGTCCTGAAAAGAAGGGGAGACCTGTATGGAAATTCTGTATTCGAATCTCGGAAACCTGACGTGGCAGCAGGTTGTGATGTGGGCGATCGGCGGGCTTCTTATCTACCTTGCCATCGCGAAGGACATGGAGCCGAGTCTGCTTCTGCCCCTGGGCTTCGGCGCGATATTGGTCAATCTTCCGATGTCCGGCGCGGTCGACCAGTGGGTCTCGGGCGTATTGGAGCGCGGGGCCCTGAGCGTTCTGTATGACGCGGGCATTGCAAACGAGCTGTTTCCGCTGATACTTTTCATCGGCATCGGCGCGATGATCGACTTTGGGCCGCTTCTTAACAACCCGAAGCTCATGATCTTCGGCGCGGCGGCGCAGTTCGGCATTTTCTTCACGCTGTGTCTGGCCGGTATGTTCTTTGATCTTCCGGACGCGGCCTCCATCGCCATCATCGGAGCCGCAGACGGCCCGACGGCGATCGTGGTCGCGCAGAAACTGAACTCGCAGTATCTCGGGCCCATCATGGTCGCGGCGTATTCGTATATGGCGCTCGTGCCGCTCATCCAGCCGCCGGTCATAAAGCTTCTGACGACGAAGCAGGAGCGGCTTATCCGGATGCCGTATGAGCAGAAGTCGGTCAGCAAGACGACGAAGATCCTCTTCCCGATCCTCACGACCATTGTCGCAGGTCTTGTTGCGCCCGCGTCCGTGAGCCTCGTGGGCTTTCTGATGTTCGGCAATCTGATCCGGGAGTGCGGCGTTCTCAATTCGCTTTCCGAGACGGCGCAGAAGGTGCTGGCGAACCTCATTACGATCTTCCTCGGTATCACCATCGCCTCGCAGATGCGGGCCGAGCAGTTCTTGCAGCCGCAGACGCTTCTGATTCTGGGTCTGGGCCTGTTTGCGTTCGTGTTTGACACGGCGGGCGGCGTTTTGTTCGCGAAGTTCCTGAACCTTTTCTTAAAAAAGAAGATCAACCCCATGATCGGCGCGGCGGGCATTTCGGCCTTCCCGATGTCGGGCAGGATCGTGCACAAAATGGGCCTCAAGGAAGACCCGCAGAACTTCCTTCTGATGCACTCCATCGGCGTCAACGTCTCCGGCCAGATCGCGTCCGTCATCGCAGGCGGCTTGATTTTGAACTTTTTCATGAAATAAGGAGGAAAAGATATGCAGTTTCACCCTGAAAAATTTGTAGAGCTTCTTTCCTACATGGCAACCGGCATGCTCGGCATCTTCCTCGTCATGGCCGCCATCATCGTCATCACCGTGCTGCTCAACCGGTTCACCAAGAAATAGTTTTTTCTGTCGCACTAGATGCTTACACTGCACCCATCAAAGGCTCCCCTTGCGGCAAGGGGCCGATTCCCCCTATCAGGGGGAAATGTCCCGAAGGGACAAAGAGGGTAGGGACGCTGGCGCCGAAGGCGTCTGAGGGGATTGAACGTTGGTTGCCCGACGCAGTTGGCGTTTCGGAAGTGCCTACCGCACAATCCCTCAGTCAGCTTCGCTGACAGCTCCCTTTACACAAAGGAGCCTTTGGTGCCTAAGAATCCTTTGGTGCAATCGAAGGGCAGACAAAGAGTTGTCCACCCCTACGAGAGGCGAAATAAGCGCCCCATGCCATTGGCATGGGGCGCTTTGCGATCGGGACTATAAGCCGGGTTCTGTGATCGACAGTCATCTATCTAGGCGCATCGTTGCCAATGCGCTCCAGCCACCTCCTCGGAAACAGCCGGGCAGGCCTTGTTTCCTCCACGGTGTTGCTCCGGATAGAGTTTACAGCAACGGACGCTTCCACGCCGATGCGTGCGCTCTTACCGCACGTTTCCACCCTTACCTCGTTCGTCGAAAGAAACTCCATATCCTTCGCAGTGCCGCAAAGCGGCACTGCTCATACATTCCGTTCTTTCTCCTCTGCCGTCAAAGCAGGGGCTTTGCCGGCTGGGGGACGGGAGAACGGTTTTCGTTCTCTCTCCTCTGCTGCCAAAGCTGGGCCTTGCCGGCTGATTTGCGCAGATGGGAAACACTCCTGCAGTTTCCCATGCTGGTATAAAGGACGAGGCGGTATATTTCTGTTGCACTTTTCCTCAGATCGCTCTGGGCGGGCGTTACCCGTTATCCTTGCCCTGTGGAGCCCGGACTTTCCTCATGATGCGGCCGTTGGGCCGCACCCCGCGACTGTCCGTCCCGGTCGCGCGTTTATTGTACTTGATTGGGCGCGAAATGTCAAACAAGTTGCAATTTTTTTCTGAGAAGGATATAATGGAAACAACTTCATATAAAGAGGCTTTGACCATGAATGAAAAGGTTGCAAACTATTTTGACGCTCTGAAGGGCAAGCGCATTGCCGTCCTCGGCATCGGCGTTTCAAACCGGCCGCTCATCCGGATGCTGCTTGCGCGTGGACTGACGGTTCTCGCGTGCGACAAGACGCCGCGGGAGAAGCTGGATGGCGACGTGTTGGACCTCGAGCGCATGGGCGCGACGCTGCACGTGGGAGACGGGTATCTCGACGGCGTGCAGGCCGATGTCGTTTTCCGCACACCGGGGATGCACCCGGATATTCCGGCACTCAGGCAGCTGCGCGAGGCCGGTGCGGTCGTGACGAGCGAGATGGAGGCGTTTTTTGCCGTCTGCCCGTGCAGAATTATCGCGGTCACCGGCTCAGACGGCAAGACGACGACCACAACGCTCATTTCTGAAATTCTCAAACACGCGGGCTACACCGTCTGGCTCGGCGGCAACATCGGAACGCCGCTTCTGCCGCTGGCAGAGCAAATGCAGCCCACGGATATTGCCGTCGTGGAGCTCTCGTCGTTCCAGCTCATGGGCATGACGCAGTCGGCGGATATCGCGGTGGTGACGAATCTGGCGCCCAACCATCTGGACGTGCACAAGGACATGGCCGAGTATATCGCGGCGAAGGAAAACGTGTATCTGCACCAATCGAAAACCGGCAAGCTGGTCGTGAACATGGATAACGCCATCACCGATTCCTTTGCCGAAAAAGCGCCCGGTACGGTCGAAAAATTCTCGCGGCTCTCAAAGCCTCAAAACGGCGTGTGGCTGGAAAACGGGATCATTTACCGCAATGGACGCGAGATCATGCCGGCTCAAGATATCAAAATTCCCGGCGTTCACAACATCGAAAACTACATGGCCGCGGCCTGCGCGACGGAAGGGCTGGCGACGGACGCGGATGTGGATTTTGTCGCGCGGAATTTCGGCGGCGTGGAGCACCGCATCGAGCTCGTGCGCGAGCTGCATGGGGTGAAGTATTACAACGACTCCATCGCCTCGAGCCCGTCGAGAACGATCGCGGGTCTGCATTCTTTTAAGCAGAAGGTCATTCTGATCGCGGGCGGCTATGACAAGCACATTCCCTTTGACGCGCTGGGGCCGGAAATTTGCGGGCACGTGAAAACGCTGGTGCTCTGCGGCGCGACGGCGGAGAAAATCCGGACAGCGGTTCTGAATGCGCCGGAATATGTGGAGGGAAAGCCCGAGATTCTTGAAGCGGGAAATCTTCGCGAGGCGGTCGAGCTGTCGCAGAAGGCGGCGGCCGCGGGCGATATCGTGACACTCAGCCCTGCGTGCGCGGCGTTTGACCAGTTCAAGAATTTCGCCGTGCGCGGCAGGACCTTCAAGGAAATCGTAAACAGCCTTACGTAAAGGAGAAACATATGCAGCTGGCAGATTCCCTCCGCAAGGTGCGGCAGGTGAAAAACACGCTTTCGCACCCATCCTGCGCGGCGGTTATCGTCGCGGCGGGCTCGAGCGCACGCATGGGCGGGACGGACAAAATGCTTTCCGAGCTCGGGCGTCTTCCGGTCCTGAGCCGGACGCTGCGGGTCTTTGACGATCATCCGATGATCGACACCATCATCGTCGTGGCACGCGAGGACCGGCTGGCGAAAATCAGCAGGGTGTGCTCGCCGTATGCAAAGGTGCGCATTGTCGTGCCCGGCGGCGAAACGCGGCAGGATTCCGTGCTGAACGGACTGGAGGCCGTGCCGGAGGAATATCAGCTCGTCGCGGTGCATGACGGGGCAAGGCCGCTGGTCACGCCTTCGGTCATCGAAAAGGCCATTTTGAAGGCGGCAAAATTCGGCGCGGCGGCCCCGGCCATTCCGGTCAAGGACACCATCAAGGTCTCGAGATCCGGCGGCGTCGACGAAACGCCAGACCGCAAAACGCTTTTCGCCGTGCAGACGCCGCAGGTGTTTGACCGCGAGCTGCTGCTGGGTGCGCTTCAGAACGCGAAGGAGAAAAACCTCGCGGTCACGGACGACTGCTCGGCGGTCGAGGCGCTGGGCATGACGGTGCTGCTGACGGACGGCGACGAGGAGAATATCAAAATTACGACGCCTCTGGATTTAGAGCTTGCGGAGGCGATTTTGAAACGGAGGGGTGCGCTTTGAGAATCGGACACGGATACGATGTGCACCGGCTTGTCTCCAACCGGAAGCTCATCTTAGGCGGCGTGGAAATTCCGTTTGAGAAGGGGCTTGACGGGCACTCGGACGCGGATGTTCTGGTGCACGCGGTGATGGACGCGATGCTCGGCGCGCTCGCTTTGGGAGATATCGGAAAGCTGTTTCCGGACAACGACGACGCGTATCTCGGCGCGGACAGCATCGTTTTACTCAAAAGGGTGCGCGAGGTTCTGGCGCAAAACGGCTGGCGGATTTCGAATCTGGACGCGACGGTCATCGCGCAGAGGCCGAAGCTGGCCCCGTTTATCGACACCATGCGGGAAAATATTGCCCTGGCCCTGCAAACAGACGTTTCCAATGTCAGCGTCAAGGCGACGACCGAGGAAAGGCTCGGCTTCACGGGCTCGGGCGAGGGGATCGCGGCGCACGCGGTGTGCCTCATCGAGCGCGTATGAAAGACGAAAGAAGCGATCCCGACTGGTACTGGCCGGAGGGGCTGCACGACGCGGAAATTTTAGAGGCGGCGATGCAGGACGATACCCTGACGCTTTGTATCGACAGCAGTAACGCGATGTTTGATGATACGGTCGAGAAAATCACATTTTTTGGCGCAAGGCTCAAAACGAAGCTGCC
>CAKUJL010000106.1 GCA_934661715.1 uncultured Oscillospiraceae bacterium
GTCTTTTCACGCTGCGCCGCGCCATTTTTCCTTGAAATACGTCAGTATTCCTGCGGAAAAATGTCTTGCTCAGCGCGAAAAATCCTCGCTGCCGGTCACATTGGGAGTTGGAAGAATACACCCTACAAAACCGGAACAATATTTGTGCGCCTTCCGCGCGGAAAAAGGAACCTTTTATGCAGCAATTACAGCCCGAGCCCTCTCCCATCCGGGGCCTTACCTCGCAGCAGGCCGCCGAGCTTACCGCCCGGGGTCTATCCAACCGCATGTCCGATCACGGCGAAAAAACTGCCGGTGCGATTGTCAAGGAAAACGTTCTGACGTTTTTCAACCTCATCTTCGCCGTCATCGCCGTGCTTCTTTGTCTGGTGGGCTCGTACCGGAACCTGACGTTTTTGCCCGTCGTCATCGGAAACACGCTCATCGGCATTTTTCAGGAGCTTCGCGCCAAGCGGGTGCTCGACAAAATGCGCCTTCTGAACGCGCCCCACGCCGTCGTGCTGCGCGATAACATCCAGCAAACGGTAGACGCCGAAGCGCTCGTGCAGGGCGATATCGTGCTTCTCTCCGCGGGCGATCAGGTCCCCGCCGACGCGACCGTTCTGGACGGCAGCGTGCAGGTCAATGAGGCGCTTCTGACGGGCGAGGCGGACGAGATCGCGAAAAATCCCGGAGACGCGCTTCTTTCGGGCAGCTTCCTCGTCGCGGGCCGGTGCTATGCGCGGCTCGATCAGGTGGGAGACAGCTCCTACATCGCCAAGCTCACGCGCGAGGCCAAGGCCATTTCCGACGGCGAACCCTCGCAGATGATCCGCGCGATCAACCGCATCGTCAAATGGATCGGCTTTACGATCATCCCCATCGGTCTGATCTTATTCGCGCAGAGCTATTTCTATTCCGGAGAAACGCTGCAAAAAAGCGTCGTCTCCGCCATCGCGGCCGTCATCGGCATGATCCCGGAGGGGCTCTATATGCTCACGACCATCGCGCTCGTATTGGGCACGATGCGTCTTGCCCGGCGCAAGGTTTTGCTTCACAACATGAAGAGCATCGAGACGCTGGCCCGCGTGGACGTTCTGTGCGTCGACAAGACCGGCACCATCACCGAGCCCGGCATGTACGTGCGCGAGGTGCACGCGTGCGAGGCGGCAAAAGCGGGCGGTCTGACGGACGACGGCTTCGAGGACCTGCTCACAGACTACTGCTTGTCGGCGCAGGACGCCAACGAGACCATGAAGGCCCTTCGCGCGTTCTCGGAAAGCCGACGTCTCGCGCATCCCAAAGAGGCAAAGCCCGCGCTTGACGTTCAGCCGTTTTCCTCAAGCAAAAAATTATCCTCCATCACCTTTGCGGACGGAACGTATCTTCTCGGTGCGCCGGAATTTGTGCTTGGAAGCGCCTTTGCCGCCATCGCGGGAGAACTGAAGGAATACATGGACGCGGGCTGCCGCGTGCTGCTGCTGGCGAAAGCAAAGGGGCAGGACGCGCCCGAGCCGCTCGGATACGCCGTTTTGTCGAACCCCATCCGCGAAAACGCGAAGGAGACGTTCGCCTACTTCAAGGCGCAGGACGTCACCGTCAAGGTCATCTCCGGCGACCATCCGCGCACCGTCTCGGAGATCGCGAAGCAGGCCGGCATCGAAAACGCGGAAAAATACGTCGACGCCGCGCTTCTCGTGACCGATGACCAAATCGCGAAGGCCGCGGAAACATACACCGTCTTTGGGCGCGTCACACCCGCGCAGAAGCAGAAGCTCGTCCGGGCCTTACAGGCGCAGGGCCACACCGTCGCAATGACCGGAGACGGCGTCAACGACATTCTGGCCATGAAGGACGCCGACTGCTCGGTCGCGATGGCCTCCGGCAGCGAAGCGGCGGCGCAGAGTGCGCAGGTCGTGCTGCTGGACTCCGACTTTGCCCGGATGCCGGACGTCGTTCTGGAGGGCCGCCGCGTGGTCAACAATATCGAGCGCTCGGCAAGCCTGTTTCTGGTCAAAAACCTGTTCTCCCTGCTGCTTTCCGTCTTCTCGGCGGTCTCGTTCCTCACGTATCCCTTAGAGCCCGCGCAGGTATCGCTCATTGCCATGTTCACGATCGGCATTCCGGGCTTCCTGCTGGCGCTGGAGCCGAACTTCGCGCGTATCGAAGGAAGCTTCCTCAAAAAGGTCCTGCTGCGGGCCGCTCCTGCCGCGCTGACGGATGTTCTGGCGGTCGGTGCGCTCGTCGTCTGCGGCGAGGTGTTCTCCCTTCCGGACGGCGATATCGCAACGGCGGCGACGATGCTGCTTGCTGTGGTGGGCTTCATGATCCTCATTCAGATCAGCAAGCCCATGACGAAGATGAAATACGCGATCGTCATCGTCAACATGGCGGGCCTCGTCTTCTGCGGCATTTTCCTCAAGCAGCTGTTCGCCCTGAGCGATATGTCGGAGATCTGCGTGCTGCTTCTGATCGTCTTTGCCTTCGCGGCGGAGTCCATTTTCCGCGGGCTTTCGGTGCTGTCCACGTTTTTGGAGCGAAAAACCGGTGCGCTCAAGGAAAAAATCAAAGAAAAACGGAACCATTGACCATGGCCCGGCGGGAAAGCTCCTGCCGGGTTTTGTCCTCTTGCGAAATCGCCTGCGCTGTATTATAATAGACCAACACACTGGGAAAGTCCGTGAACGGACAGATGGGAGGCGTTTGCCTATGAAAATTCTGATCGCAATGAGCGGCGGCGTCGATTCAAGCGTCGCGGCCGGGCTTTTGTGCAGAGACGGAAACGAGTGCATCGGCGCGACGATGAAGCTCTATCACAACGAAGACGCGGGTGTTCCGCGTGCGCATACGTGCTGCTCGCTCGACGACGTCGAAGACGCGAGAAGCGTCTGCTATAAGCTCAAAATGCCGTATTACGTGTTCAATTTCTCCGACGATTTCGGCGAAAAGATCATCGACAAGTTTGTCCGGAGCTATGAAGACGGCCTCACGCCGAACCCCTGCATCGACTGCAACCGCTACATGAAGTTCGACAAATTATATGACCGCGCACGCATCCTCGGCTGCACCCACATCGCGACCGGCCACTACGCGCGTATCACGTTCGAAAACGGGAAATATCAGCTGCGCAAAGCCCTCGACGAGACGAAGGACCAGAGCTACGTGCTCTACGACATGACGCAGGAGCGGCTTTCGCGGACGCTTTTCCCCCTCGGAGACCTGCGCAAAACGGAGGCCAGAGAGCTGGCGCGAGAATCTGACTTCATCAACGCCGACAAGCCGGACAGTCAGGACATCTGCTTCGTGCCGGACGGCGATTACGCGAAGATCATCGAGCTTCGCACCGGCAAAAAGGCCGAGCCCGGCAACTTCATCGACAAAAACGGAAACGTTCTGGGCCGCCACAGCGGCATCATCCGCTACACCATCGGCCAGCACCGGGGTCTGGGTCTGAGCGTCAGCCAGAAATACTACGTCTGTGAGATAAGGCCGCAGGACAACACCGTCGTGCTGGGCTCGAGCGAGGACCTGTTCCACCGCGGCGTACACGTCACAGACATGAACTGGATCTCCGGGCAGGCGCCCGGCGCCTGCTTCCGCTGCAAGGCAAAGCTCCGCTACCGCCACCCCGAGCAGCCCGTTTCCGTGACGGTTCTGGAAGACGGCAGCTTGCATCTCGTCTTTGACGAGCCGCAGCGGGCCCCGACGCCGGGGCAGTACGCGGTTTTGTACGACGGGGACATCGTCCTCGGTGGCGGCGTCATCACGGGCGCGTTCGACCCGGAGAAAAAGGAGGCGGAGGCATGATCTCAACAAGAGGCCGCTATGCCATTCGCGTGCTCATCGATCTGGCTGAGCACCGCGGCGAGGTGTTCACGCCCATGAAGGAGGTCGCCAAGCGGCAGGAAATTTCGCTCAAGTACCTCGAGAAGATCATGCCTCTTCTGAGCAAGGCCGGTCTTGTCGAGGGCCAGCACGGAAAAGGCGGCGGCTACCGGCTGACCAGAGAGCCGGAAAGCTACCGCATCGGAGACATTCTGCGTCTGACGGAGGTCGACCTTGCACCCGTGGCGTGCCTGTCCGCGCCGGTCAACACCTGCCAGCGAGCCGCCTATTGCCGGACGCTTCCCATGTGGCAGAAGTATTACGAAATGACGCTCGATTATTTTGACAGTATCACCATCCGCGACCTCATGCAGCAGGAGAGCGGCGGAGACTACGTAATTTGAAATTGGCAAAAAGCAGCAGAAGAGCCGGGGCATTGCCCCGGCTCTTTTTATCGGTTTTCTTTTGTCAATTTCAGTCGAAGACGACGTCGAGTGCCTTGCAGACCGCGGCGCAGCGCGGGCAGAGGTCGTGCTCGTCGGCCTGCGTGGAGTGCATCCAGCAGCGCGGGCACTTTTTGCCGGTGGCCTCGGTGACGGTGACGGTCAGGCCGGGGAAGTTCGCACCTGCACCCACGACAGCGCTCTCGGGCGCCTTCTCCTCCGTCACGGCGACGTTGGAGACGATGAAGAGCTCAGCAAGATTCATGCCGGAAATCGCCTTCACAGCCTCGGCAGCGGCCGCGTCGACGGCGGTAAGGGCCACGTGCGCCTCTAAGGACTTACCGATGCGCTTGTCGGCTCTGGCCGTCTCGAGAACGCCGTTGACATCCGAGCGGACCTTGAACGCGGTCTCCCACTTGGCCATTTCGTCGTCCGAAAGGGCGTATGCGGTATAGGGCTTTGACATCTGGTTAAAGAGGACATTTCTCGCGTCGTCTTCTTCGCGGTGCGGCATCTGAAGCCAGATTTCGTCGCAGGTGAAGGCCAGAATCGGCGCGAAGACCTTCGTCATGGCGTCCAGAATCATCCACAGAGCGCTCTGCGCGGACTTGCGGACCGCGGAGTCCTTGCCGTCGCAGTACAGGTGATCCTTGATGATATCGAGATACAGGCTCGAGAGCGTCACGACGCAGAAATCGTTCACCGCGTGAGACACGGTCAGGAATTCATAGTTCTGATAGGCCGCCTCGCACTTGACAAGAAGCTCATTGAGCTTTGTGATCGCCCAGCGGTCGAGCTCGGACATTTCTTCCGGCGCGGTCAGGTGGTTGGGATCGAAGTCGGTGAGGTTGTCGAGGCAGAACTTGGCCGTGTTGCGGAACTTGAGATAGTTCTGGCTGATCTGCTTGAAAATGGCGTCCGAGCATCTTACGTCCACATGGTAGTCGGCAGAGCCGGCCCACAGACGGCAGATATCCGCGCCGTATTTCTTGAAGACATCCGCGGGATCGACGCCGTTTCCGAGCGACTTGTGCATCGCCTTGCCTTCGCCGTCCACGGTCCAGCCGTGCGTGACGCACTCTTTGAACGGAGCGCCCTTACCCAGTGCGCCGACAGCCGTCAGAAGGGACGACTGGAACCAGCCGCGGTACTGGTCAAGACCCTCGAGGTAGACAGTCGCCGGCCAGAAGCCCTGATCTTTCTGCATGGAGGCAAAGTGGGTCGAGCCCGAGTCAAACCAGCCGTCCAGCGTGTCGGTCTCCTTGTCAAAGTGCTTTCCGCCGCAGTGCGGGCAGGTGAAGTTTTCCGGAACAAGCTCGTCGGCTTCCTTTTCGAACCAGACGTTGGAGCCGAATTCCCCGAAGAGCTTCGAAATTTTTTCGATCGTCTCGTCCGTGCAGATGGGCTTGCCGCAGTCCTTGCAGTAGAACACGGGGATCGGCAGACCCCAGCGGCGCTGACGCGAGATGCACCAGTCGTTGCGCTCGCGGATCATCGACTTCATGCGGTCAAT
>CAKUJL010000107.1 GCA_934661715.1 uncultured Oscillospiraceae bacterium
TCGGGGTAATGGCGGTGACTTCGATGAACTTGCCGTCGGGCTTATCCTTCAGACGGTTCATGACCTTGATAAAGTCGATCTTCGGGGTCTTGCCGTAGGGAATGATCTCTTCGGGCAGCAGGCCGAGCTTCTCGCGGAAGTAATCCACAGAGGGAAGGTTCTTCTCAGCTTCTTCAGCAATCTGCCAGTCCTTGTATTCCGTCGGGTCCAGCGTGACACGACCGGTCTGGGGGTCTACGTACTTGCCATCCTTGAATTCGATTGCCATGGATATTTCCTCCTTGTTCTTCCGGGGCTCTTCAACTCCCCGGGAAAGACTAGTTTAGCGCTGAGCATCCCTTCATCCGCAGCTTTCAGCGCCGCACGGAATCGATACTTTTTTATCGGTTCGTCCTTAGCATATCACTATCTTTTTTGGAAGTCAATACCTAAACGTCGATTTGTAGCTTTGCACGGAAAGTGGGCCATTTCTTTGTGCTTTATGTCACATATGATATAGAGCACCCGAGGGCTGATATGGCTCTCGGGTGCTCTTATACAAATCTATTCTGCTGTTGAAAGGATATTTGTCTGAAATGACGAGCGATATTTCACCCGCAAATTTCGCGGTTTTCCGCCTCAGTCCTTCGAAGCCGCCGCCTCGACCACCGTCACGGACGCGTGTGCCCGGACAAACGTGATGGCCTTTTTCATGCGGATGTTGTCTTTGACGCTGGACTCAAACTGCGCGTTTAAGTAGGGCTTGAGCTGCTCCATGGTCATGCGGTTCTGCCGACAGATGGCAGAAAGCTCGTCTGCAACATCCTGCTCCGTCGCGGTAAGACCCTCCAGAAGGGCGATGCGCTCGGCGGATTTCTGGATGCGAAGGCTGTTTTCGGCCTCGGGCTTTGCGTCCTCGCGGATCTGCTGCTCGGTCTGGCCGCTGAACTGAAGGTAGGCCTCCAGCGTCAGGCCCTTCTGGCCCAGCTGCGCCTTGAGAAGCTCCACCTGCGCGTCGACGCTTTCCTGAAGCTCCTTTTCCGTCGGCGTGTACTCGAGCGTCGCGGCGACCTGCCGCATGAGATTGTCCTGCACCTCGAGCTCGGCCTTCTCGTCGTAGTACGCCTGTAAGCTTTCGCGAAGCTTTGTGCGCATTTCGGCAAGAGAAGCGCAGTTTCCGACCTCCTTGGCAAAGATATCATCCAGAGCATACTCGGCGCGTTCGCGAATCTCGACGATGTGGCACTTAAACTCCGCGGGCTTTCCGGCAAGCTCAGTCGCGCGGTAGTCCTCCGGGAAGGTCACGGTGACGAGGACGTCTCCGCCCGTCTCCGCGCCCACGAGCTGCTGCTCAAAGCCGGGGATGAACATGCCGCTGCCAAGCGTCAGAACCTGCTCTCTGGCTGTGCCGCCGTCAAACTGCTTGCCGTCCACAAAACCCGCGTAATCGAGCACGACCTGATCGCCCATCTGTGCGGCGCGGTCCTTGACGGGGACGATGCGCGGGGCCTGCTGGCGAAGCCGCTCCATCTGCCGCTCGAGCTCGTGGTCGGTCACGGTCAGCTTTTCAAAATTGGCCTTCAGGCCCTTATAAACAAAGCTCATAGTTGTACCCTCAGAAATTATTTTTGATGCTGGAGATCAGAATATCGCCCGCAACGACGCGGTCTTCGGCGGAAAAGCCGTCTTCAAAGTTGTCCGAGTACAGAACCTGGCTGCTCGGCGGGAACTCGTCGTCTCCGGCGTAGACCATGATCTGCATCCGGTAGCCGGGCAGGAACTCAAACTCGTAGCCCGCGTCGCCGTGCTCGACTCTGGCCGCGCCCATCTTCTCGCAGGCCTCGGCGAATTTGCCGACGCGCGTGCCGAAGGTGAAGGCGGCTCTGGTGAGAACGCGGCCTGTATACGGGCTGATATAGAGCTCGCCCCACGGCATTTCGCGGAAGGTCTTGAAGCTCAGCCAGCGCCCGGCACGTTTGCCGGACAGCAGGAAGCGCAGCATGAACGTCTGCGCGGGGATATTCTTGAGGCCGAACGCCTTCGGGTTGTCCGCCGAAATGGTGTATTCCGGCCACGTGATCTGGTAGGTCTCGCCCAGAAGCGTCACGGAAAACGCGCCGTATTCAAACGGGACGCCGCAGCGCTGCGCCGTTTCTTCGGGGTCGATGTCCCGGAAAAGGGACTCATAGTGCGCAAACGGGACCTCTTCCTTGTTGTTCTGTACGTCTTTTTTATTCAGCTCTGCCATATCCTCACTCCTGCACGCTCGACGGGAACAGCTCACGGTTCGTGTGCGGCAGGAAGCAGGCCGCGACAAATTCGTCCATGTACCGCGGATTCGTCGAAAGCTCCATATATGTCATGTTGGACGCGATCTCGCTTACCTTCTGGTTGGCGTTCTCCGAGCGGACCATCGCGTAAGCGCCCGCAAGAGAGGTGTTGCCGAGGTAGGTAAAGAGGCTGCGGTCAATATCCGGCAGCATACCGATCCGGACGGCATTTTCCATGTTGATGCCCGAGCCGATGCCGCCGGCGACATAGACGTGCTCGAGAACCGTCACGTCCATATCCAGACTCGACAGCATGATGTTGATGGCCGAGAAGATCGCGCCCTTGGCCCGGATGAACGAGTCGATATCGACCTCGGTGATCGAAATTTCGCGGCCCGTTTCGCTCTCGTCGGGTCTGGCGAGAATATACCGGCCCATGCCGTGCTCGTCGTGCGCCACACGGCCGCCCTCGCGGACAAACTTGCCCTTCGAGGAGATGATCGACGTGCGGTAGAGCTCGGCAATGACGTCGATGATGCCCGAGCCGCAGATGCCGACAGGCTTCTGGCCTTCGTCGCCGACGATGGTGAGCTTCGGCTCCATGGAATCGCGGTCAATTTCGACCGCCTCGACCGCGCCGTCCGTTGCGCGCATACCGCAGGAAATGTCGCCGCCTTCAAACGCGGGGCCTGCCGAGCAGGCGCACGACATCATGAAGTCGCGGTTGCCGAAGACGAGCTCGCCGTTGGTGCCAAGGTCGATGAACAGGGAAAATTCGTCCTTGTTCCAGATCAGGCTTGCGAACGTGCCCGCGGTGATATCGCCGCCGACATACGAGCCGATGTTCGGCGCGACGAGCACCTCGGCGTCGGGGTTCGCAACAAAGCCAAGGTCCAGCGCCCGCATCCCGCGCCACTGGAAGAACGTCGGAATGTACGGCTCCATGCGCACGGGGTTTGCGTCCACGCCGAGAAGCAGATGGTTCATCGTCGTGTTGGACGCGACAGCGGCGCGGAGGATCCTGTCTGCCGTGATGCCCGCGGATTTGCACATCACCGCCGTCAGGGGAACGAGCGTTTCTTTCAGGATCGCGTCCTGAAGCCGCTTCACGCCGCCGGGCTTCGACTGCTCGATGATGCGGTTGATGACGTCCGCGCCGTAGCGGATCTGTCCGTTGCCGGAGGACGCCTTCGCGACGACCTCGCCGGTTTCCAAATTCAGAAGCACACCCGTGACCGTCGTCGTGCCGATGTCGATGGCGCAGCCGATCATGGGGGCGTCGAGCTTTCCGGTGACGTCCATGATCGTCAGAACGCCCATATCGAGCGTGCCCGCGATCTGCACCTTGAAATTCGCCTCGCGGAGCGTTTTTGCAAGCTTCTTGACGGTGTGGTAGGTGAGCCTGACCTCCTCGCAGCCGTCAAACGCAGCCTGCGCGGCCAGCGCCAGCCGTTCGGTGTCGGGCATGGTGTCGACGAGTGTGGGCTCTTCCATCTCGACCACAGCCGAGACAAAGTCGCAGCTGATCTCGACGCCCGCTTCGCGGATATCCGCCTGCAATTTGTTGAACGTCGCGACCTCTTCGCCGGTCGAAAGATCCGCGGTCTTCATGCGGCTCTGATAGGCAGAGGCAATGTCCGGAACCTGCACAACGACGTCGGACGCGGGCTTGCTTGCGCAGCTCAGACGCCAGCCTGCGGCGTATTCTTCCTCGGAAATATGGTGCGTGGGAGTGCTTTCGACGGTGCCCTCGAGAATTTTGACCCGGCACTTGCCGCACGAGCCGTTGCCGTTGCAGGGCGCGTCGATGGCGACGTTGGCAGCCTTCGCCGCGTCCAGAATCGTCGTGTTGGGCGTCACATCGACGATAACGGGCTTTCCGCCGTTTTCAAACTGAAATGTGATCTGGTACATCGGATGGGGTCTCCTTTCGGTGTAGTTCCTATCAAGGTCATACGTCTGCGGACGGTGGTTCGCACACGTATGGTCTTGATTTCGCGGACATTTTCAGCGTTTTGTCCATGCTGTATGAACACTTTGCAAAAAAGGGAGAGGGCTTCTGCCCTCCCCCTATGTGCTTGCTTGCCAAGCCTTCGCGTATAGACGGGCGCTGGCGGGATGGGAGGCCCCGCTTTTTCATCAGCAGCCGCAAGTACAAGGCTCTTCGCTTATTATATTACATCAGCGGCTCCATTGCAAGTACCGGATGATTCTTTTCCTGCAGGAACGTCATCAGGGCGTCGCAATCGGTGCAGATGGTCTCATCGGCGATCATGTCGGTGAAGTTGTCGATGCCATAGAGCTCCTTGGCGGTCTTGTTGAGCTTTTCGCCCACGTCGTCCTTGAGTTCCTTCGGCATCCAGACGATACGCTCGATACCGCCCTCGGCGTGGATGAACTTCTTCGACGAGATGAAGTGACGGCCATGGCCCATGTAGCCGGGGGTCTGTACGCCGCCGCCGGTGCAGGAGGCCAGCTCGCCGAAGGTCATGCCGGCAGGCGTCATGCCCGCGTATTCGCGGTTGACGACGATAAAGCCGTTGGACATCGGCTCGATGCCGGAGATGCACTCGAAGCAGCCGCAGGAGGTCATCGGGTCTTCCATGATGGAGTACAGCGTGACCTCTTCGACCGCGCCGTGCGTTGCGTCCTTGATGGCCTCGTTGACGGTCGTGTAGCGGCCGGTGCGCTCGTCGAGGCAGCCTTCCTTCGAAATGGGCTGGGACGGGCCGTTCGGGTTGAGCTCATACGTCGCCTTCGCGTCGAGCCACGACACAGCGCCGCACAGGCCCAGACGTTCCGGCGTGACCACGCAGCAGTGTGCCGGCGCAAAGGACTGGCACAGGATGCAGGTGAAGAACCGGTCGACGGACTCGTCGGTCATGGAGGCCAGACGGTCGTCACGCATATTGTAGCGCGGGATGGCGACGTCGTTTAAGAAGGCGGTCGCCTTGACGGGGTCGGTGATGAGGTGCACTTCGCACTTGTCGACGACAGCTTCAAATTCGTCCGTGATCATGTGGTACAGAACCTCGGCGAAATGCGTCAGGCGCAGACCCTTTTCGAACGCTTCCTTGGAAATACGGATACGGAACTGGTTGCGCTGGCCGGTGTGCATGACGCCTTCCATGTAGTTGAACCACGCGTGGATCTTCCGCTCGATGACAGACTCAAAGTCGGGCTGCATCTTCTTGCCCGCGACATAAATGCAGGTGGCAAGCGCGTACTCGAGATCGCCCGAGTCAATATCCGGGCCGTCGACGACGATCTTGTGGTCCTCGACCTCTTCCATGGGCTTGGACAGAACGAGCTCACAGGTGGTGTTCTTGGCAGACCAGAATTCGACCTGCATATCGGCCTTGCGGATGATCTCGCC
>CAKUJL010000108.1 GCA_934661715.1 uncultured Oscillospiraceae bacterium
TTTCGCAGGAATACTGACGTATTTCAAGGAAAAATGGCGCAGCGCAGCGTGAAAAGACCCGCTGTCCGGGTGCGTTGCGAGTTTTCAGATACACCCTAAGCTGGGCCTCGGCACGTGGTTCATCCCGGACGAGCAGGCTGCGGAGGCTGTCCGCACCGCCGTCTCGCTCGGCTACCGGCATTTTGACACCGCGCAGGCCTATGCAAACGAAGCCGGTGTCGGCGAAGGCGTGCGCACGTGCGGCATTCCGCGTGAGGAAATTTTCGTCACCAGCAAGGTCGCGGCCGAGCACAAGGACTATGCCTCTGCCGCCCGTTCCATCGACGAAACACTGGAAAAAATGGGTCTTTCCTATCTCGACATGATGATCATCCACAGCCCGCAGCCGTGGGCGGACTTCCGCGGCGGGGACTACGCGGAGGGAAACCGCGAAGCGTGGCGTGCGCTCGAGGACGCGTACACCGCCGGAAAGCTCCGCGCCATCGGCGTGTCCAATTTCCGCAAGGCAGACCTCGACAACATCCTCTCAGCCTGCCGCGTCAAGCCCATGGTCGATCAGATTCTGCTTCACATCAGCAGCACCGACCTTTCTCTGCTGGAAACCTGCCGCAAGCAGGGTATTCTCGTCGAGGCCTACTCCCCCATCGCCCACGGCGAGGCGCTCAAAAACCCGATGATCGCGGAGATGGCCGCAAAATACGGCGTCACCGCCGCGCAGCTGTGCATCCGCTACGTGCTCGAGCTCGGCGCGGTCGCGCTTCCCAAAACGGCAAATCCCGCGCATATGCAGTCCAACGCCGCCGTCGATTTTGCGCTCGCCCCCGCAGACCTGGAGCGCCTGAAGCACGCCGCGCCCATCCAGGATTACGGTGCGTTCAGCTTCTTCCCCGTCTTCAGCGGCAAGTAAAAAACGCTTTGCGCGGCTTGCGCAGCACAAAAAATCCGCTGTTTCGGAAACAGCGGATTTTTGATTGCTCTGCATAATCTGTTGGAAAACAAACATACTAAATTTGATTTGTTTCATATACTGGACGTACATCAAACAGGAGGTACAGGACATGGACAAAATGTTTTGTTTTCAGTGCGAACAGACGGCGGGCGGCTGCGGCTGCACGGGAAACCGCGGCGTGTGCGGCAAGGAAGCGGACGTTGCAAAATTGCAGGATGCGCTCACCGGCGCGTTAATTGGTCTGGCCCGCGCGGCAAACGGCGCTGCGCTCTGTAAAGACGACGCCCGGCTCATGACCAGCGCTCTTTTTGCGACGCTCACGAACGTCAATTTCGCGGCCAGCGACATTGAACGCCTCACAACGCGCGTCCACGAGGCGACGAACCGGCTCGTTCCGAATTGCAGCTGCTGTCAGAGCCCCTGCGGGCACAACGACGACTATGACATGCAGCGCGTCTGGACCGCGGACGAGGACATCCGCAGCCTCAAGTCCCTCATCCTCTTCGGCATCCGCGGCATGGCGGCCTACGCGCACCACGCGGCGGTGCTGGGCTATGAGGACGGTGACCTCTACCGGTTCTTCACGAAGGCACTCTTCGCCGTCGGCGAGGACTGGGACATGGACGAGCTTCTGCCCATCGTTCTGGAGGTCGGCGAAAAGAATCTTGCGTGCATGGCGCTTCTGGACAGGGCGAACACCGAGACCTTCGGAAACCCCGTCCCGACGACGGTTCCCATGACGATCGAAAAGGGCCCGTTCATCGTCGTTACCGGCCACGATCTGCGCGACTTAAAGCTGCTTCTCGAGCAGACCGACGGCAAAGGCGTGAACATTTACACGCACGGCGAGATGCTCCCCGCGCACGGCTACCCCGAACTCAAAAAGCATCCGCAGCTCAAGGGCAACTTCGGCACCGCCTGGCAAAACCAGCAGAAGGAATTTCAGAACATCCCCGCGCCCGTGCTCTTCACGACGAACTGCCTCATGCCGCCGAAGGAAAGCTACGCGGACCGGGTCTACACCACAAGCGTCGTCGGCTTCTCCGGCATAAAGCATGTGGGCGAAAACAAGGACTTTTCCGCGCTCATCGAGCAGGCGCTTGCGCTCGGCGGCTACAAGGAAGACCAGCACTTTACCGGCATCAACGGCGGCGAAACGGTCACGACCGGCTTTGCCAGAAACGCGGTTTTGTCGGTGGCGGACAAGGTCGTAGGCGGCGTCAGATCCGGGGCCATCCGGCACTTTTTCCTGGTCGGCGGCTGCGACGGGGCGCGTCCCGGCCGCAATTATTACACCGAATTTGTCAAAAAAGCGCCGAAGGACACGGTCATTCTGACCCTCGCCTGCGGCAAATTCCGCTTCAATGATTTAGACCTCGGCACGATCGGCGGCATTCCGCGTCTTCTTGATGTCGGCCAGTGCAACGACGCTTACAGCGCCATTCAGATCGCCCTCGCGCTGGCAGATGCGTTCGGCTGCACGGTCAACGAGCTGCCGCTTTCGATGGTGCTCTCGTGGTACGAGCAGAAGGCCGTCGCGATCTTGCTGACACTTCTGTCCCTCGGCATCCAGAACATCCGCCTCGGCCCGTCGCTTCCGGCCTTCCTCTCGCCGAACGTCCTGTCCTACCTCGCTTCGCACTACCACATCGCCCCAACTACTACTCCCGAAGAAGACCTCAAGACTTTGCTTGGGTAAGACCGAAAAAGCCCGGACGCTTTCTGATGAAAGCGTCCGGGCTGCAATTTACAGGCAACGCACCGTGCCCTTTTTCGGTGCGAAAAAGCCGCGCATATCGGCGTGTTCCAGCTCCAGAAGCTTTATCTTCCGGTCAATTCCGCCGGCGTAGCCCGTGAGGCTGCCGTTTGTGCCGACGACCCGGTGGCAGGGAATGATCAGGGAAATCGGGTTGTGCCCCACCGCACCGCCGACCGCCTGCGCGGACATCCGGGAAAGCCCCTGCCGTTTCGCAATCGCGGCGGCAATTTCGCCGTAGGTCATGGTTTTTCCGTAGGGGATCGTCAGCATGATCTCGCAGACCGCGTTCCGGAACGGCGTGGAATCATACCGAAGCGGCGGCGTAAAATCCGGCGCACACCCGGAAAAATAGATATCCAACCAACGCTTTGCGTCCTGTAAAAGCGGGCGTTCTTTTTCGGCGAACTGTTCCGGGAGAATCTTTCCGAAATACTTTTGCCCGTCGAACCAGAGTCCGATGAGCGCCGTCTCGTCGCACGCCAGCGTGATAGAGCCAAGCGGCGAAGCATATTGCGTCGTGTAAACCATCGCACACACTTCCTTTATAAAACGTAGTTCTTCAGCCGCCGCAGCCACGCGCAGCCGGTCGCGGTCAGCTTCATTATAAACAACGTGATATCTTTCGGCAAGCCCCGCAGACTCAAACGTTCCGCACGCCTTGCGTGTGCAGCTCCCGATAGGTCTTCACAATGATAACCGCCGAAATCAGAAAGGTCAGAATATCCGACACCGGCATGGAATACAGCACGCCGTCCAAGCCGAAGAACACCGGCAGCAGCAGGGCAAAGCCCACGCCGAACACCACCTCACGGAACATGGACAGCAGCGTGGACGAGAGCGCCTTGCCGACTGCCTGCAAGAAGATGAAGCACGCCTTGTTGACGCAGGCGAGGATCATCATGCAGAGATAGGTGCGGAACGCCTTGATGGCAAAATCGGTGTAGTAGCTGCTCTCGTTGGCCGCACCGAAAATGGCGATGAGCTGACGGGGAAAGCCCTCTGCCAGCACAAGCGCCACCGCGCCAACCAGCGCCTCGGCCACCAGCAGTTTGGTGAACAGCTCCCGCACGCGGAGCTTTTTCTCCGCGCCCATGTTGTAGCCCACGATGGGGATGCAGCCTGCCGCCATGCCCACCACGATGGAAATGACGATCTGGAAGAACTTCATCACGATGCCCACCACCGCCATGGGGATCTGCGCGTACTGCTCCTGCCCGAACACAGCGTCCAGCGCGCCGTATTTGCGGAGCATATTGTTGATGGCCGCCATGGCCGCCACGAGGCTGATCTGGGAGAGGAAGCTGGTGATGCCCAGCGTCAGCATCCGTCCGCAGATGCTCCCCCGCAGGGCATAGTCGCCGGAGGCGGGCTTGATGATCTTCATATGCAGCAGATACCATACCGCAAGGATCGCCGTGAACACCTGACCGATGACCGTGGCCACCGCCGCACCCATCATGCCCCATTTGAATACAAAGATGAAAATGGGGTCGAGGATGATGTTGATCACAGCGCCCGCCAACGTGGAGATCATGGCGAACTTAGGATTTCCGTCCGCACGAATGATCGGGTTCATAGCCTGACCAAACATATAGAACGGGATGCCCAGCGTGATATAGAAGAAATACTCCTGCGAGTGGTGGAAGGTCTCCTCATTCACCGTGCCGCCGAACATGGCGATGATGGTGTTTGCGAAAATGAGATATACCGCCGTCAAAACAAGGCTGCTGGCGACGCTTAACACCACCGCGTTGCCAACGCTGCGCTTGGCCTTGTCCACCTCGTTTCTGCCCAGCGCCATGCTGACAAACGCACAGCAGCCGTCGCCGACCATAACAGCGATGGCCAATGCTACGACGGTCAGCGGGAAAACAACGGTGTTGGCCGCGTTGCCGTAAGAGCCGAGGTAGCTGGCGTTGGCAATAAAAATCTGGTCAACGATGTTGTAAAGCGCACCCACCAACAGCGAGATGATGCAGGGGATGGCGTACTGCCGCATGAGCTTGCTCACGCGCTCCGTCCCCAAAAACTGATTTCCGGTTTCCATAAAATTCACCCTTCTTTCAAAAAATAAGAAATGCGTAAGTCCGTCAAACCCGGACTTACGCATTTCTGCCGCACGATTTGCCTATGAACCTTTCACCATTTCCGCAAAAAACGTGCGGCGTTTCTGCAACCGGATTTACGCAGAAACGCCACACGCTGTAGATTTATTATAGCGGATTCGGATGGAGATTTCAAATGCTTTTTGAAGGATTTTTGTCTCATTCAAGAACAAACAACGCGCATAAAAACCGGCGTCTGCCTTTGGGGCAGGCGCCGGTTCCGTGTATCAGGCTGTATGGAGAGGCCTTGGGCCGTGGCTTAGTACATGCCGCCCATGCCGCCGCCCTGCGCAGCGGCAGCCGCCATGGCCGCGTCCGCCTGAGGATCGGGCTTATCGGCGACCAGGGACTCGGTGGTCAGCACGCAGGAAGCGATGGACGCTGCGTTCTCCAGAGCCGAACGGGTGACCTTGGTCGGGTCGACGATGCCGGAGGGGATCATATCGCAGTAGGTCTCGGTGTAGGCGTTGTAGCCATAGCCGACCTTGCGGCTGGAACGGATCTTGTCGAAGACGATGGAGCCGTCGACGCCCGCATTCTCCGCGATCTGACGGATCGGGGC
Source organism: uncultured Oscillospiraceae bacterium (assembly GCA_934661715.1). GTDB lineage: Bacteria > Bacillota > Clostridia > Oscillospirales > Oscillospiraceae > CAG-170. Next base: position 5,376 of record CAKUJL010000108.1, read on the forward strand.
CTGCAGCGCCTTGGCGATGACCTGAGCGCCGGTCTTCTCATCGCCGGAGAGCTTCGCAATGAGCTTCTCCACGGCGGGGATGGCGTTGACATAGGCCGTGCCGCCGCCGGCGACGATGCCTTCTTCCACAG
>CAKUJL010000109.1 GCA_934661715.1 uncultured Oscillospiraceae bacterium
CCTTGCTGCCTCGCGCATGTTCTTTTCCAGCTTGTCGATCTGGCGCAGGAGCTCCTGCTTTGTCATCTTCACGCCGCTTTTGCCGGTGCGCTCGGGCGTGGGCGTGGCGGAGATTTCAATGAGGTCGCGGACGGATTTGACGATCGTTTTCGGCACGATGCCGTGCGCTTTGTTGTAATCGTCCTGAATCTGGCGGCGGCGGGCCGTCTCGTCCATCGCGGCGCGCATGGCGGGGGTGATTTTGTCGGCGTAGAGAAGGACCCGGCCTTCAGCGTTTCGCGCGGCTCTGCCGATGGTCTGAATGAGGCTCGTTTCCGAGCGCAGGAAGCCCTCCTTGTCTGCGTCCAGAATCGCGATGAGCGACACCTCGGGAAGATCGAGACCTTCTCTTAGCAGGTTGATGCCGATGAGCACGTCGAATTTTGCCATGCGCAGGTCGCGGATGATCTCCATGCGCTCCATCGCGCCGATATCCGAGTGCATATAGCGCACGCGGATGCCGTTTTCGGTGAGGTATTTGGTCAAATCCTCGGCCATCTTCTTGGTCAGCGTCGTGACAAGCGTCCGTTCGCCCTTCGCTGTCGTCGCGTTGATTTCGCCGATCAGATCGTCGATCTGGCCCTCGATTGGCCGGATGAAGACCTCGGGGTCGAGAAGTCCCGTGGGCCGGATGAGCTGCTCGGCAATGTTGGCGGCGTGCTCTCGCTCATAGTCGCCGGGCGTGGCCGAAACGAAGATCGCCTGATGGATTTTCTGCTCAAACTCGTCGAATTTCAAAGGCCGGTTGTCATACGCCGACGGCAGACGGAAGCCGTAGTCGACCAGCGACTGCTTGCGCGAATGATCGCCGTTGTACATGGCCCGGACCTGCGGGAGCGTGACGTGGCTCTCGTCGACGAAGAGAAGAAAATCGTCCGGGAAGTAGTCGATGAGCGTCGTCGGCGGGGTGCCGGGGGCCCTGCCTGCAATGACGCGGGAGTAGTTTTCAATGCCCGTGCAGAAGCCGATCTCGGAGAGCATCTCGAGGTCATACTGCGTCCGCTGCCGGATGCGCTGGGCCTCCAGAAGCTTGCCGCGTTCTTCGAAGAACTTGACCTGCTGCCACATTTCTTCTTCAATGTCGTGCATGGCCCGGATCATCTTCTCTTTTGACGCCACATAGTGCGACGCCGGGTAGATGGCCACGTGCTGCACCACGCGCTCGGGTACGCCCGTGACGGCGTTGATCTCGGAAATGCGGTCAATTTCGTCCCCGAAAAATTCCACGCGGATGGCCCGTCCCGCCCAGTAGGCGGGGTAGATCTCCAAGGTGTCGCCCCGGACGCGGAAGGTGTTTCGCGTGAAGTTCATGTCGTTTCGCTCGTAGCGGATGTCGGTCAGGCGGCGCATGAGCTCTGCCATTTCGCGCGTCTGGCCGGTGCGCAGGCTGATGACCATGTTCTTATAGTCGATCGGGTCGCCCAAGCCGTAGATGCACGAGACGGAGGAAACGACGATCACGTCCCGGCGCTCAGAAAGTGCGGACGTCGCCGAGTGGCGCAGGCGCTCAATTTCGTCGTTGATGGCCGAATCTTTTTCGATATACGTGTCCGTGTGCGCGATATACGCCTCGGGCTGGTAATAGTCGTAGTAGGAGACGAAGTACTCCACGGCGTTTTCCGGGAAAAACTCGCGGAACTCCGAGCACAGCTGCGCGGCCAGCGTCTTGTTGTGCGCCAGCACCAGCGTGGGGCGGTTGAGCTTCGCGATGACGTTTGCCATCGTGAACGTTTTGCCCGAGCCCGTGACGCCGAGCAGGACCTGATCGTCAAGACCCATCTCGACGCCCTTGACCAGCGAGTCGATCGCCTGCGGCTGGTCGCCCATCGGTTTGTAGTCGGAAACAAGCTTAAAGTCCATAGGGGCCTCCCAGATAGCCGTCGTCTGCCAGCGAAACAAAATCGTCGTCGGCGACAATGATGTGGTCTGCCAGCACGATGCCCACGCCGTGAAGCGCCGCCTGGATTGTGCGGGTGGTGTCGATGTCCTCCTGACTCGGAAGGGCGTAGCCGCTCGGGTGGTTGTGCGCCAGAACGACGCTGGCCGCGTTCTGGTTGAGCGCGGTCTGGACGATCTTGCGCACGCTGATGGAAGCGGCGGTGATGCTTCCGCGGTGTACCGGCACGCAGCCGAGCACCTTGCACTTCGCGTCCAGACACAGAAGGTATACGACCTCGTTCTGTTCGCCGTGGAAATACGGCACGAGATACTGCCCGCAGCGCGTCGTGGTGTCGAGCACGTTCACAGGGCCGCTTCGGTCGATGAAGTGCCGCCGCTCGAGCTGCGGAATGAGAGAAATGAGCTGCGCGGCGGATTGTCCCATGCCCTCGACCTGCACCAGCTCGTCCGGCGCGGCCTCGAGAACGCCGGAGAGAGAACCGAAGCGCTCTAAAAGCCGGTGGGCCAGCGGGTTCGTGTCCGCGCGGGGAATGGCGTAATAGAGCAGGACCTCGAGTACCTGCACGTCGGACAGCGAGTCCATGCCGCTGGTCTGAAGCTGGCGGCGCATGCGCTGGCGGTGGCCTTCGTGAACGGACATGGTGCGGACCCCTCCTTCCGGATAAGCGGTTATTTCAAGAGCTTTTTGAGATACTGGCCGGTGTAGCTGGCCTTGCAGGCGGCAATTTCCTCCGGCGTGCCCTGACACACGATGGTGCCGCCGCCGCTGCCGCCCTCGGGGCCGAGGTCTAAAATATAGTCGGCGGTCTTGATGACATCCAGATTGTGCTCGATGACGAGCACGGTGTTGCCGCAGTCGACAAGCTGCTGCAATACGTCGATGAGCCGGTGCACATCCGCCATATGAAGGCCGGTCGTGGGCTCGTCGAGAATATAGATCGTCCGTCCGGTCGCGCGGCGGGAGAGCTCGGTTGCAAGCTTCACGCGCTGCGCCTCGCCGCCGGAGAGCGTGGTGGAGCTCTGGCCGAGCTTCACGTAGCCGAGGCCGACGTCCACGAGCGTCTGCACCTTCTGGCGGATTTTTGGCAGGTTTTCAAAGAACGAGAGCGCTTCCTCGGCGGTCATGTCGAGCACCTCCGAGATATTCTTGCCCTTGTAGCGCACCTCGAGCGTTTCGCGGTTATAGCGGCTGCCGTGGCAGACCTCGCAGGGGACATACACGTCGGCCAGAAAGTGCATTTCGATCTTGACCAGACCGTCGCCGCAGCACGCCTCGCACCGGCCGCCCTTGGTGTTGAAGGAAAATCTTCCGGGACCGTAGCCGCGCGTTCTCGCGTCCTGCGTGGAGGCGAACAGATCGCGGATATCGCCGAAAAGCCCCGTATACGTCGCGGGGTTCGAGCGCGGACTTCTGCCGATCGGGCTCTGGTCGATGCCGACGACCTTGTCCAAATGCTCGAGGCCTTCCATGCGGTCAAATTTTCCGGGCCTTGTGCGGGCGCGGTTCAGACTCGCGGCGAGCTTTTTGTAGAGAATTTCGTTGATCAGGCTCGATTTTCCGGAGCCCGACACGCCGGTCACGCAGATAAACGTGCCGAGCGGGAAGGAAACGTCGAGATTTTGCAGATTGTTTTCTGCCGCGCCGAAAATTTTGAGGGCTTTGCCGTTTCCCTTGCGGCGCTCCGTCGGGACGGGGATTTTTTTCGCGCCCGAAAGGTACTGGCCCGTGATGGAGCGGGGCTCTGCGATGATATCGGAGACCGAGCCCGCCGCGACAATTTCGCCGCCATGGATGCCCGCGCCGGGGCCGACGTCGACGATGAAGTCCGCCGCCCGCATGGTGTCCTCATCGTGCTCGACGACGAGAACGGAATTACCCAGATCGCGCAGATGGCGAAGGGTGTCGAGCAGCTTGTCGTTATCGCGCTGGTGCAGGCCGATGGACGGCTCATCGAGGATATACAAAACGCCCATGAGGCTCGAGCCAATTTGTGTGGCAAGCCTGATTCTCTGGCTCTCGCCGCCGGAAAGCGTCCCCGCCGCGCGGGAAAGCGTCAGATACGAAAGGCCGACGGCCTGCAAAAACCGCAGCCGGGAACGAATTTCCCGCAAAATCTGCGACGCGATGACCGCCATCGAGCCCGTGAGCTCCAGGTGCTCCATGAAATCGAGCGCCCGGTCGACCGGCAGGCGGCAGAAGTCCATGATGTTCATCCCGCCGACCGTGACGGCAAGGCTGATATCCGACAGCCGGTTTCCGTGACACTTCGGGCACGGCCGCTCGGACATGCACTCTTCCAATTCTTTTCGCATCGCGTCGGACTGCGTCTCGGTAAGCCGCCGCGTGACGTTGTTGAGAACGCCCTCAAAGGGCCGCTCGAGCGTGCCGCGGCCGTTTGCGCGTTCGTAGTAGATGGTGAGGTTTTCCTTGCCGGTGCCGTACAAAACGGCGTGCAGCGCGTCCTTGGGAAGCTCGCGCATCGGCGTTGTGAGCGAGAAGTGATATTTTTTCGCCAGCGCTTCAAAGTACATCCGCGCGATGGAGTCGTCCTTGACGTTATTAAAGCCGCTGGCCTGAATGGCCCCGTCCAGAATCGACTTGTCCCAGTCGGGAATGACGAGGTCGGCATCTGCCACCAGCTGCGTGCCGAGACCCGAGCAGACCGGGCACGCGCCGTAGGGATTGTTGAACGAGAACATCCGCGGCGATAACTCCGGCAGACTGACGCCGCAGTCCTCGCAGGCATAGTTCTGTGAGAAAATCGTGTCCCGGTCGTCTGCGACCTCGTTGAGAATCACAAGGCCGCCGGAAAGCGACAGCGCCGTCTCGACAGAGTCCGTCAGCCGCCTCGTCAGATCGGGCTTCATGACCAGACGGTCGACGATGACGTCGATGTGGTGCTTTTTGTTCTTGTCGAGCGCAATATCCTCCGAGAGATCGTAGACGCTCGCGTCAATGCGGGCGCGGACGAAGCCGCCTTTTCTCGCGTCCTCGAGCACCTTCGTGTGTTCGCCCTTTTTTCCGCGCACAACGGGCGAGAGGATCTGAAAGCGCGTTTTTTCCGGCAGCTGCATGATCTTGTCGACGATCTGGTCGACCGACTGGCGCTGGATTTCCTTGCCGCACTTCGGGCAGTGCGGCACGCCGCAGCGGGCCCATAAAAGACGCAGATAGTCGTAAATTTCCGTCACCGTGCCGACCGTCGAGCGGGGGTTCTTGCTTGTCGTCTTCTGGTCGATGGAGATGGCGGGGGAGAGGCCGTCGATGGCGTCGACGTCGGGCTTGTCCATCTGGCCGAGGAACATTCTGGCGTAAGAAGACAGCGACTCGACATAGCGCCGCTGGCCCTCGGCATAGATGGTGTCGAACGCCAGAGACGATTTTCCGGAGCCGGACAGGCCCGTGAGCACGACGAGCTTGTCGCGCGGAATGTCGACCGAAATATTTTTGAGGTTATTGACGCGGGCACCTTGCACCCGAATGGTATCGAGCATGATAAAATCTCCTGAAAGCTGCGTTTTTTCGTGCGCGGCGATGTATTTGCGGTACTATAT
>CAKUJL010000110.1 GCA_934661715.1 uncultured Oscillospiraceae bacterium
TGTTTTTCGATAAAATCGGTATCCGAAGATACACGTTTATTGTACATACTTTCTACCTTCCTGTCAACACCGCGCAAACGAAAAAAGAGCCTTCCCAAAAAAATTTCAGGAACAAAACTATTGACGAAGTCCGTTTCCCCCCGCTACAATGAAGAAAAAGGAGGAATTTCCATGGATTTTTCAAAGCTTCCGATGATCGAGCTGCACCTGCATCTGGACGGCGCGATCCCGCCCGAAACGATGTGGGCTTTGGCAAAAGAAAAGGGGATCGCACTGCCCGCCGAAACGCTGGACGAGTTCCGGGCGTGGCTCGTCGAAACCTCGGACTGCGCGGATGTGAACACGTATCTGGCGCGGTTTGAGCTTCCCTTGCAGCTCATGCAGGAAAAAGAAGATATCGTCCGCGTGACGAAGGACGTTCTGACGACGCTCTGCCGGCAGGGACACCTCTACGACGAAATCCGCTTCGCCCCGCAGCTGCACAAAAGAAACGGCCTTTCGCAGCGGCAAGCCATCGAGGCGGTGCTGGAGGGACGGCGGCAGGCGTTGGCGGAAAACCCCGGCTACGGCGCGGGCATTTTACTTTGCGCGATGTGCATCGGCCCCGAGACGGTCAATATGGAAGAAAATCTCGAGACCGTGCGCCTTGCAAAGGAATTCTTAAACCGCGGCGTTGTGGGCGCGGATTTAGCGGGCGCGGAGGGCATTGTGCCGCTGGCGAATTTCCGGCCGGTTTTTGACCTTGCAAACGAGCTCGGCGTTCCGGCGACGTGCCACGCGGGAGACTCGCAGGGGCCTGACACTGTGCGCGATGCCCTTTCCTTCGGCGTGACGCGCATCGGCCACGGACATCATATTGCGGGTGACCCCGCGCTCGTGCAGGAGGCGATCAGGCGCGGCGTGACGCTGGAAGTTTGCCCGACGAGCAACATCCAGTGCCACACGCAGCCGTCGTATGCCGAGCACCCGGCCAAAAGGTTACTCGACGCTGGCGTTCGCCTCACCATCAGCACCGACAATATGACGCTGGCCGCCGTGAATTTACAAGATGAATACCGCCATTGCCTACAGGACATGGGCTTTACCGCGGAAGATCTCAAAAGGACGATTCTGTATGCCGCCGAGGCCGTCTTCCTGCCGGAGGACGAAAAGGCCGCGCTGATGGAACGTGTCAAAAACCGTCTGGCGTAACAGAAAACGAAAAGCATCCGGTTCTCCGGATGCTTTTTTGCGCTATTTGAGGCCCAGAATATAGACGATGAACGCCAGAATCGTGAGAACGGTCCAGCCCAGATAGCGGCTCAGCATTTCCCACTCTGACGGCTCGACGTCCTCGGCATTCTGGATCTGAAACGACAGATTCCACCGGAAGAGTTCGTCCGCGTACAAAATGGTGGCCGCATTCAGAAGGCTGATACAGACCGCGCCGAACCACACGAGCCAGTCTCCCTTGTGCGTCAGCTCCGGCGCAAGCGCGATGCGCAGAATATCTGCCGCGTCCGGTTTCATTGGGTCGACGACGTTTCCGTCCGCGTCCTTCCAGACGCCGTTTTCAACGGCATACAGTCCCATTTGAAGATCGGGACTTCCGTCGGCACGGTAAAGCTGCGTAAACTCCCCGGACGGCCAGAAGCCGCCGCGAAACAGAAGCGTTTCGCCGTCGTAGAGCGCCACGCCGCGCATATCGGAGGGGCAGAACTCGATATCCGCCAGCGCCGACGGGTCCTCTTCGATCGTATAGGGGCCGTAGACCGTGTCCCCGCAGCGGAAGGTCACGGCTGTTTTATCGTTTGTGACGGTTATTTCGGCGGGCTTTCCGTCGAGCCTCCCCGAGTAGACGGTCGCGCCGCTCTCTTCCGCCGGGACAAAGATCTTGTCGTTGTATAAAACACCGACGCGCGAGATGCTCACGTGGTAGATCACAGCATACACCGGGATCAGCACGAGCAGCAACAGCAAAATGCCCTTCTGATACCAGTTGAGGTCCTGGATCTTCTGCTTCATGATGGTGCCTCCCTTCCGGACGGAAACGGCGGGGTTCTTATGCTTCTGCCGCGGGATGCTCGTCCATGTACCTGCCCAGAATGTCCGCGGCGCATTTGCACAGCTCCCCGCACGGGCGCTTTTTGTAGTAGCTGTCGGTTCGGTCCTCGGGCGGCTTGGGCTTGAAATTCTCGTCTAAGCCCAGAAGCTCCCGGCAAATGATCGAGCCGTTTTCCTGTTTGAATTCGTCCGCCAGGGCGCGGATGACCTCATACTGCGCGGCCTTGCCCGCCTTGTCCTTGGGGTCACTGTATCCATAGCGAAGGCCGAGGGCGAGGAACATGCCGCTCACCGTGCCGCAGACCTGCCGCATGCCGCCGATGCCGCCGCCAAAGGACGAAGCCAGCTTCGCCTTCGTTTCCGTGTCTAATTCCAAATCCTCCGTGCAGGCCAGAAACACCGCCTGACAGCAGTTATAGCCGCTTTCAAAGAGCGCTTTTGCGCGTGCGCCGTAATCCATCGCGTATTCTCCTTTTCGTTTGTAATCCTCAAGTCCAATATACCATAGCTTTCGCCCCTGTTCAAGAGCCCGGCAGTGTGATAAAATGAAGCCATAACGCCAAAAGGAGACCGCTATGCGCTTTTCCCGCTGCTATCTGGAGATCACGAACCGCTGCAACCTCTCGTGCAGCTTCTGCCCGAAAACGAACCGCGCACCGAGAACGCTGACGAAGGAGGAATTTCGTCTGCTGGCCGGAAAGCTCCGGCCCTATACGGACTATCTGTACCTGCACGTCATGGGAGAGCCGCTGCTGCACCCGGAGCTGCCGGAGCTTCTGCAAATTGCAGACGAGCTCGGCTTTCGCGTCGTGCTCACGACAAACGGGACGCTGCTTCCCGCGCGAAAGGATGCGCTTCTGGATGCGCCTGCGCTCTACAAGGTGAATATCAGCCTGCACTCGTTTGAGGCGAACGAACGCGGCTCGTTTGACGAGTACCTGACCGGCTGCTTTTCCTTTGCAAGGGCGGCGAGCGGGCAGGGGAAGATCGTCGATCTTCGCCTCTGGAATCTCGACGGCGAGACGACGAAAGGCGAGAACGCGAAAAACGCGGAAATTCTGCACCGGCTGGAAGCGGTTTTCCCGCAGCCGTGGACAAAAAACACGTGGGGCTGGCGGCTGCGCGACCGCGCCTTCGTCCACTACGCCGAAAAATTCGACTGGCCGGAGCTCTCGGCAGAAGAAGCGTCAAGCGACGGCACCTGCCGGGCCCTCAAAGACCAGCTGGCGGTTTTATCCGACGGAACTGTCGCACCGTGCTGTCTGGACCACGAGGGCGATATTGCGCTCGGAAATCTTTTTACGCAAGATTTGGCCGAGATTCTGGAAGACCGCCCCGCCCAAACGCTTCTTTCCGGCTTTTCCGCCAGAAAGCTCGAACATCCCCTCTGCCGCCGCTGCGGCTACGCAAGACGCTTTCGCTGAAAAAAGCAATTTTGAACGGTTTTTAAGAATTCTTCATGTTTCGTTTACAGACTGTTCACCAACAAAAGCCAGGAAAAAAGTATCCTATAGTCACAGGGAAGCTGGGGAGCGGGAAAACCTGCAAACAGCCGACAGCGACTCTGATTTCTTCATAAATGCTTTCACCAAATCTCCTCTCTTTCACAAAAAATATGCGGACGCCAACGCGTCCGCATATTTTTTTCGCTTATTTAGATCGTCCGGCATCGCAAGTGCCTCTATGGTTCAGATGCGGCGGATGATGAACGCACCCAAAGGCCCCTTTGTGTAAAGGGGGCTGTCAGCGACAGCTGACTGAGGGATTGTGCGGTAGGCAGTTCCGAAACGCTGACTGCGTCCGGCGACCGGCGTTCAATCCCCTCAGTCAGCTTCGCTGACAGCTCCCCTTGCCGCAAGGGGAGCCTTGAGAGGTGCGGTGCTCCGTCTTACATGTTCGGAAACGCAAGGGCCACGGCCAGGAAGTAGCCATAACCCAACCTTTCACATCGCTGCCTTCACAAAGGCAAACACCTCTCGCAAGAGATAATTGACCCGTAAAATCTCCGGCCAGGTCGGACTTGCCAGCCCGAACGCCTCCATGCCCTGCTTTCTGGCCAGAAACTTTGCCCGGCAGAGATGAAAATCGCTCGTGATGATCAAAACTTTCCTCGTATCGATCCCAAGCGGTTCGACAAGCGCTCTCGAAAACGCTAAATTCTCCCGCGTGTCGGACGCTTTTTCCTCGCGCAGAATGCGGCCTTCGTCGATGCCGCGGTCAATTAAGTATCGGGCCATCACGGAAGCTTCCGTGTACTGCTCGTCCGGGCCCTGCCCGCCGGAGACGACGGCTTCGGCGTTCGGGTGCTCGGTGAGATACGTATAGGCCAAATCCAGCCGCTTTTTGAGCGTCAGAGAAGGCTTGTCTCCCTGCACCTGCGCCCCCAGCACCACGACAAATTCCGGCGCGTCTTCGCCTTCCAAGGTGTCGGACCGGCCGTCCCGGTCAATATAGATCATCGCGCCGAACACCGTCAGCATACAAAAAGCGGTCAAGCTCAGTAAAATCACGCGCCACATCCTTTCCCGTTTTTTCCCGCGCAAAAACAGCAGCAGAAAACACACCGCGCTTAAGGCCAGAAAGCAAATGCCAGTCATCGCGACGTGAAACGGCAGCGCGATGCACAACACGCCGAGAAATGCGAAAATTCCCGCCCAAAAAAGTGTCATACGCTATCCTCCAATTGCAGGCTCAGGCTCTCCCACTCGTCCATCATGCCGGAAAGCTTCGTCTCCTCTGCCTGCTTTTCCTCCATCAGCCGGGAAAGCTCCTGATAGTCCGCGCTGGCCGCCGCGATTTTTTCGTCGAACCCGGCGATCAGCGTCTCCTGCTTTTCAATGTCCCGCTCGAGCGCTTTGATCTTCTTTTCGATCGCCTTGCTGCCACCGGTATTTTTCGGCTTTTCCTTTTTCTCGCGCTTTTCCTTCACGGCGGGCACGGCCTGCATCGCCTCAAAGGCCTTGATCGAGCGGTATTTTTCGTAGCCGCATGGGAAATCGCGGATCGTCTGGTTCTCGAGCTCCCAGATGCGCGTGGCGAATTTGTCCACAAAATAGCGGTCGTGCGAGACAAACAGCAAAGCGCCCTCGTACTCCTCCAGTGCGTCCTCGACCCATTCTCTTGACGCGAGGTCCAGATGGTTCGTCGGCTCGTCGAGGATCAGGAGATTGATTTTCTCGTCCATCAGCATGCACAGCCGCAGCCGGGACTGTTCGCCGCCGGATAGAGCGCTCACGGTTTTGAACACATCCTCGCCCTCAAAAAGATACGCGCCGAGCCGGTCCCGCGCGGTCTGCACGGTGCAGTTCTTTTCATAGAGCATCGTATCGAGTAACGTCCGCTCGGGGTGATCGAAGTGGATGATCTGCGGCAGGTACGCCCACTTGACCGTGGGGC